>CAJXAU010000296.1 GCA_913050205.1 uncultured Verrucomicrobiota bacterium | reverse complement strand
TGGAAATCCAAAACTGAACAGCCACCGCACATTGACCCGGAAGTAAACAACCCAATCGACCCCGGCACAGTGATGGGACTGAAACTATGGCTGGATTCCTCTGACATCGGGCAACTGCAAACCGACAGAGGACGCCTTGCCCAATGGCGCGACAAAAGCGGCGACAACCGGCATGCTGAACAGTCGCGTTTCCTCTCCCGGCCAAACGTGTTCGAGCCCCCCACCGGACCACCGTTGATCGTGCTGGACGGCAAGGATGATCACCTGATTTTCGATCGGATCGACAATGTTCGAAGTGTGTTTTGGGTTGTAGCCGAACATCAAAAATCGGCCCTCGGCTACAAGCCCTTACTGGGTGATTCCGAGAAATACCATTTCGCCCGCGCCATGAACGGCTCGATGTTTCATGACTCCAGAAATTCCGTTGGCCGCGAAGGCCGTGCGTGGGTTGATGGCACGGAGGTCAACCCTTTCCATGCCCCGCTACCCATCGGCCGACTGGGCCTTGTGACGAGTATCAGCGACAAGCCGGGCGCAGCATCGAACCTCGCATCGGATCGATTCCTGCCGGGACGCAGCTGGCACGGTCGCATCGCCGAGGTGCTGCTGTTTGACCGGGTGCTCGACGAGCCCACCCGGATCGGCATCGAGCACTATCTCGTCAACAAGTGGAACCTGACGAACCAGTATGCGTCACTGTCTGGCGACACCGCAAGCCAGCCGGATGCCACCAGTCAACCTCAACTCGTGACCGATCCACTCAGTGGCCGGCCGTTCCTCCGATTTGACGGCCTCGACGACGTACTCGTCACCCGCCGGCGAATGGAGGCTCGGACGGTATTCATCGTCGCACGCGAAGCCGCACACGCCACCAAGTCCCACCGGGCGCTGGTTGGAGACTTCAAGTACAGCCACTTCAATCGCGGGGGCGACCGACTGGTATATTATCCCAAAGGCCACTTTGCCGATGGTAACACAACCGTGCGCCTCAACGGCAGACCGATCGACCCGGTGGTGACGCGTCTGCCGGACAACTTGTTTCAACTGACCAGCGTTTCGCCAACGGCAATGCCATTGAGTCTGGTCGGCTCCGACCGCTTGGTTCCTGACCGGAACTGGCACGGCGATATCGGCGAGCTGCTGGTATTCGATCGTGAGTTGAACGCCGATGAACTCTCGGCGATCGAAAGTTGGCTGAAAACCAAGTGGGGGCTGCCGTCAATCCAGTGGCACACCAATTTCAAGGTTAGCAGCGGGGAGACCATTCGGTTGACCCGTCCGCTTGGTCAAGGTGCCTCGGCGGTCTGGGTGCCACCCTGCCCCCCCGACTCTTCGCTTGGCCAAGCGAAGGGGATCCATGGCATTTTTCATTTTGCCGCACCCACCCCTGGCTTGGCCAACACCACACATCACACGTTTGGTTGGCTCGAGCCGCCCCGCTTGGCCAAGCCGCCCGGCAGATACGAGGGGGCGATCAACCTCACGGTCGAGCCACCGGACAATGACAGCGAACTGCGCTTTACCCTCGACGGCTCCGAGCCAGACGCGGACTCCACGCTTTACCGGAAATCAATCCGCTTGGCCAAGCCGGCCGTGGTACGTGTGCGGGCGTTTCGCGATGGCTTCCTCCCGGGACCGATCGTCACCGGCAGTTATTTGATCGGCGAGAAAACAAGCTTCCCGGTTGCATCCATCTCAACCAACCCTGCGAATTTGTTTGATCCCGACCAAGGCATCTACACCGAGGGGCGCGACTACCTGAACGGCACGCCGGAACCGGTCTACAATTTCAAGCGTGAGTGGGAGCGTCCGGCTTTTCTGGAGTGGTTCGAGCCGGGCGAATCGCTTGGCCTTGGCCGCGACATTGGGCTGCGGATCCATGGCGGCTGGACGCGGCATTACTACCAGAAATCTCTCCGCCTCTACGCCCGACCGCGCTACGGCGAAGCGGTGTTTGCTCATCGATTTTTCCCTGATCTGGACATGGGCGAATTCCGGCGACTCATCCTCCGCAACGCCGGCAACGGCTGGAAAACAGCGTTCATGCGGGATGCCGTGGGCCACGAGTTGACTGCCCGAATGGGATTCGAATTTCAGGCCTGGCGCCCGACGGTCGTTTATCTCAACGGCCAATTCTGGGGTATCCACAATTTGCGGGAGAGGATCGACAGCCACTACCTGTCAGCACATACCGGACATCACAGCTCGGAGATCGACCTGCTGCAGCACACGGTTAAAACCGGCGACATGAAGCATTGGAAACAGGTCACCTCGATCGTCAACGCATGGGAGGCACTCGCGCCCGACGAACGCATCGCCCAACTCGAGGCCATGGTCGATCTCGACAACTTGATGGACTACATCATCCTCGAGGTGTTCCTCGACAACACCGATTGGCCGAGAAACAACGTCCGCCAATGGCGCCCACGCACAGCCGACGGCCGCTGGCGATGGATCCCCTACGACCTCGACGGCATCCTTGGCACGGCCGGGCACGATGCCTCGTTTAACACGCTGCACAACTCTGTCCTGCATTTCCCCGGCCAACCGCCCGACTTCATTCGCGTGCTGCAAAAACTTCTCACCCACCCGCGGCATCGCCAACGATTTATCCACCGCTTCGCCATGCACATGCAGGACGGTCTAAGCTCTGGGCGTATTCTGCACGCCGTGCAGGCCAGGCAGACTGCACTCGAACCGGAAATGGAGCGGCACATCCATCGCTGGAGAAAGGATGTCGACGCCATCGAACGCGGTGACCATGAAGAGGAATGGTCTCTGCCGTTGTGGGACATTTACGACTGGCGTGCGCAGGTGCGCAAACTGCGCGATTTCGCCAAAAGCCGACACGATCATGTTTGGAATCATTTGCAAAAAGGATTCCTGCTCGACGAACCTGCGATGTTGACCCTCGCCGACCCCGATTCACGAATCCGCTCCGCCAGCATCGAGGGGGTGCCGATGAAAAAAACAGAAGGCGTGTGGTCGGCACGCCTGTTTACCGGCCAGCCGATGCGGCTCACTGTTCAGCCGCACCATGGATGGAAACTCGCCGGCTGGGCAAACGAAGATGGGCCAAGCGCTGATCAGCTGTTCACCTTAAAAACGGACACTACCCTCCAGCCGCAACTCATCAAACGCAGTCAGTTCCGATTCATTTCCATTCAGCCAACCGGCGGGGGGGCGCTGCAGATCGAGTACGAGCAATTGGGGGCGACGGCGCAACGGTTGGAGGTGTCCACGAACCTCAAAGACTGGGCGTTCGAACGCGAACTCCCCACTGTACTCGGCCAAGCGACCCCAACAATTCGCATTGAGATCGACGAAAACAGCCCGGCCCGATTCTATCGGATTGTCGTGACACCATGAC
>CAJXAU010000295.1 GCA_913050205.1 uncultured Verrucomicrobiota bacterium | reverse complement strand
CCACGCTCGAACGTTTCCTCGATGGCGCGGATTAGTTTCTCGGTTTCTGTTTCCCGGGAAAAATCGGTGGGTGTCGCACGGCCGCCGCGCGTGGTCTCCATGATCATTACATCGGCCCGGACATCGCCAAAGCGTGCGGCTTTGAGGATGGTCTGATCGTGGGTGCAGACGTCGCCGGTGTAAAACAGGGTTTCCTCCCTGCCTCTAACGAGGATTCCGGCGGAACCGAGCGCGTGTCCGGCGTCGAAAAACTCCAGCGTGGGAGAAGGTTTGCCAGCGATTGTTCGGTCAAACGTCGCCCACTCGATCTCCCGGTTGTAGCGGTAGCCCTGAAATATTGGTGCCAGCTCGTCGACTTCCCGGTGGGTGAACAGCGGGTACTCAGCTATGCCCAGCTCGGCGGCCTGGTGTTTCATGACGTTGACCGAGTTGTGCAGCACGCGCTCGACGATGAAGTAGCTCAACTCGCTCATCATCACGTGGGCGCGGGGAAAATGCCGGAGCGCGACCGGGAGCGAGCCGACGTGGTCGTGATGGCAGTGGGTGATGGCGATGGTGTCGACCGGTCTCTCGCGGATGGCGTCGTAGAGGGGCAGGGCGTCGCGCCCCTCGCGCTTGGGGTGGGTGCCGGAGTCCATCAACAGGCCGCACCCGTCGATCTCGACGTGCCAAGCGCTGGCGCCGATGCCCGGCCCGGGATTGAGGTCGCAAAGTTTCAAGGGCGATGAGTGTTAACCGCGGCTGCCCCCGGTGCGTTTTTCCACCATGGCGTTGTAGGCATGGAATGAGTCGGGATGAATGGCGCGATGCTTGGAGAGGCTCTTGCGGATCTTGCATTGGACAACCTCGAGCGCGGCAATCTCGAGATCGCGCTCGGCAAGGGTGCGCACGGTTAGAGCCTCGGCGTACGGCCGGAGCGGTTCGCAAAAGTCGGCGACGAAAAGCAACGTGTCGACCGGGCCCATCACGACTGCACCGGTGGTATGCTTGCGCATAGCGTCGAACACGACCTCATCTTCCACGCCGAACTCGCTCC
The DNA here is from genome assembly GCA_913050205.1 of uncultured Verrucomicrobiota bacterium. Classification (GTDB taxonomy): domain Bacteria; phylum Verrucomicrobiota; class Verrucomicrobiia; order Limisphaerales; family UBA1096; genus UBA1096. The sequence continues at coordinate 2,337 of CAJXAU010000295.1, read as the reverse complement.
GGGCAAAATACGGTGCGACTTTGCCGTGAAGCAGGCTGAGATTTTTTCGCTCGTGCTCATCGATTTCCAGCCCGTGCTCGTCGGCGTACTGGAGCAGTTCGTTGTTGGAAAGTTCCTTGAGGCAATCGTGGAGCAGGGCGGCCAGCTCTGCTTGATCCTCGTTGATGCCGTGCTGCCTGGCCAGACTCACCGCCTGGTCACGCACCGAGAGGACGTGTTCGCAGCGGTACGGGGTGAGGTGGTCGCGAAGATGCGACTCAATTTTCTCGATAAGTTCAGGTGCGTTGGCCATGCTGGATTGCGTAAAAGGCTGTCGGAAGCTGGCCCGAATTTAGCGGTGGTGTCAAATGACAAAACCGGGGTTTGGGCTCGATTTTTATTCCGCTTGGCCAAGCGCTGGGTTGTACTTGGCCAAGCGCTGGCTTTGACAATGAAAACCAATCCAACATTCCAACGACGCGATGTGCTGCGGACACTGTCCTACGGGGCGGTCTGTGCCGGCATGTGCGGGGCAGGTCCGATGCGATGGCTGCTGGCCGACATTCATGCCGGTGAGACTGCCGTGTACCGCATGAGTTTTGACGAGTTTCCCCAGTTAAAAAACTCGTACGGGTCGGTTCGCCTGAACGTGGCTGGCATCCCGAGCGCGAGCAACCAGATCGTGGTGACGCGAATGCCGGGCAACCAGTTTTACGCTGTATCGGCCAAATGCACTCATCGGGGCGTGGCGGTGGACCCATTCAAGAAGGGCAAAGGGTTATACTGCCGGGCGCACGGTTCGCAGTTCGACGTGGATGGCCGGGTGGTGCGAGGGCCGGCCCGGTCGGCGCTCAAGTCGTACGATACAAGCTACGATGGCTCCGGATCGGTAAGTGTCGCGTTCCCGAACCTCGGCTACTCGGTTGCGACCAGTGTGATTCAGACCGGTGCGGGCGATCGCGTGGCGCTGTCATTTAAGACGATCTCCGGCATGAAATACACCGTGATGGTTCGCGACAAACTGGGCGGCGGGGATGCCGAGGCGGTTCAGTTTGCCACGACTCCGGATGGCCCGCTCAGCGCCAGCCGGTTCACCGGAAACGGCAAGACCACGACACTGTATTTGCAGCCGGTGGGCGATGCCGGCTTCATTCAGGTCGTGCGCGAATAGATTTTTGAAAAACCACGTAACCTGACCGGAATCAAGCGTGTATATCTCAGCAACTAATCGTCCCAGCGACGACTTAATTTAAGAATGAAAAAGACAGTATTCATGATCATGGGGCTGGCGCTGCTATCGCCCCCGGGGCAGGCGGCCAAGTTGGTTAAGGCAAACGTGGCCAAGGACTCGAAGTTTGTAATGCATTTGGATTTTGATGCGATCCGCACCTCCAAACTCGGCTCAACCGTGATTAAGCAAGCACGTGAGGAAGAGGGTGAGGAACGCATCGATGCTATGAAGGAAATCATCGGCTTTGACCCTTTCACCGCGCTAAAGAGCATGACCATGTCCGGCAATGGCGAGGAGGAGAACGGCTTGATTGTTCTAAAGCACGCAGCCGAAACCAAAAAGGTGCTCTCGTTCATAAAGCTGGAGGAGGACTACCGGCCGACTGAATATAAGGATCATACGATCCACAGCGTCGGAAAGGTGGACGGCGAGCGCGGCTACATCAGTTTTGTGAACACGTCGACAGCGGTCATCGCCCCCAGTCGCGAGCTGGCGCGCGATGGCATCAATCTGGTGAACGGGAAGGGCGCAGCCAAAAAACTGCCCGGCCCGATCGGTGAGATTTCGAAAAAAGCCAAGGCTCCGTTTATGATGGGCTACGCGGATCTGGACGGACTCGAGGATGTCATCGAGGATCCGACCGTCAACGACATGGCGCGCGAAGCGATGATGGTAGTCGGGGAGTCAGGGGATAATTTGGTGATGTCCGTCCAAGTCGTCGCGCAAAGTGTCGAGACCGCCGAGCATATGCATAACATGGTCAATGGCTTGATCGGTTTCGCGGCATTGGGACAGGAGGACAACCCAGAATTAAAGGACCTGCTCAAGGCGCTGAAAGTTTCACGCAAGGAATCGACCATCACGGTCGATTTCAAGATGGCGGTTGAGAAGATTCTCGAAGCGGTTGACCCTGCCCTTGAGGATCTGGATGTTGATTTCGACATCGACCTTGGCGACAAGGGCAAAGACAAGGACGATTGATTCAGGGCGCCACGATCCCAGTGATGACGGCGGCTGCAACGGGGCAAACCGGGCAGTGGCAGGAGGGCGAAGCTCCGGCAAATACAAGTCGTGCCGAGGCGATTGCCGAGGAACGCGAACTGGCACAGGCAGCACAGGGCGGCTGC
>CAJXAU010000294.1 GCA_913050205.1 uncultured Verrucomicrobiota bacterium | reverse complement strand
TGCCTGCAGCCGCTCGACCATGATGTCGAGATCGCGGCAGTAAAGGTTCAGGATGCCGGCGACGTAGATTCGATCCTCAAGCAGCTTGGCTTGGTTCACGTTGCGGGGGATGCCGTCGAGCAGGACGGTGTCCGTCTCCGGGTTGAATTGCCCGTTGCGGATGCAGTTCTCAATATTGTCGCGCCACAGCTTGATCGTGGGCTCGTCCGGAACAAGGTTGCCGTGCGAGGCGTAGTCGATGAACAACTGGCCAAGCGGGTTTTGCACACGCAGGTTGCGGAACAGTTCGCCGCTGGAGATGTGGAGGAAGTTTGGTATCCGGCCGAGAATTTTCCCTTGTGTACCCTTGCCGGCGCCGGGTGAACCGAACAAAAGGATCGCTCTTATTTTCATTTTTTTTCGCTTGGCCAAGCGCTTGGCCAAGTGAGGTATAATCCGTCAACTATTTCGGACGCAAGTCTACGGAGCCAATTTCGCTGAAGGAAATCTTCTGTTCCTTGCCGCTGAGCAGTTCCATGTGCAGGTCGGCACCGGAGATGCGCTTGATGCGCTGGCCGACGTATTCGCGTTTGCCGGTCTTGATGGCCAGCACCATGTTGCGCTCGGTCGCCCCGAGGACAACCTTGAAATAGTTCGGGAAGTTGTTCTGGAAAAACGAGCGGTCGAAGCGGGTGTCATCGCGATCCCACGACTGTTCATCAGAGCCGGTCTGTTTTTTTGGTCCGGATTGGGCGAAGCTCATCTTCTTGGCCTCCGGCAACATGCCGGCAACGGCACCGCCGCCGGTATCACCCATAACAGCCCCGGCCGGGGCTTCTGCTTTCTCCTCGTACTCGTACTCCTCGTCGCCGTCGTCCTCGTACTCGTATTCCACCTTGGGCTTGGCGAGCAATAGCAGCGGCCCGACGATGGGCAGGGCTAATGAAATCACCCCAGCCACGGCCACATTGGTTTCCTTAAACGCCGCCACGCCCAGCCCGGCCACCATACTGCCGATGGCTATCGCGACCAGCATCCCGATACCGCCCGGTGTGCCGTACGCAGCCAGTTTGGAGGTGGCTTTGTTTGTGGGAGTGCCGGTGGCCGGCAGGCTTTTGACGCCATCGGGGTATTTGCTGTCTTCCATCTCCCATTCCTCCGGATCGATGAACGGCTTAACAAAATAATCTGCCCCGCGCCATTCGTTGTTGATCCGGACGCCGTAGCGTTTCTTGTCTGTTTCCCCCAGTTTACGGATTTTCTTGAGGCTTTCCTGATTGAGTTGCATCCAGTTGACCCGCTTGGAGAAACCGCCGACGTTGACCCGAACGACGATGCCGTTCTGGTCCACATCCGAAATGACCCCCTCGAGAATATCGCCGTTGGAGAGGCCGATCTGGCCTTCGGCGAGTTTTCGGGCCTGTGCTTGTTGTGCCTGGCTGATTTCCTCGTCGCCACCGGGACCGCCGACTCCGGGTAATCCTGGGGGAGGGCCACCGGGCCCACCGAAGCCGGGTAATCCTGAGGGAGGGCCACCGGCACCGGTGGCACCCGCCATCGCTGCACCCATCGCACCCAGCATGGCGAACTGAAATTCCTGCTCAGTCTTGGCGGATTTCATTCCGCCCAGCGCCTGATTAAGCGAGCCGATCATCGCGAGTGCCATCTGCTTGTCTGCATCCGCAATTTCGCCCAGTCCGGCCAGTCCCTGTTTCGCTTCGGCGATGCCGGTTTTCCAGCCCTCGACGACGTCGGCCGGAACCCACTTGCCCTCGACCTTGGTGAGTTTTTGTTCCCCGTTTTCGAACGATGAAAAGTCCGGGATTGGCGCGCCGTCGAGTCCGCCCGGCAGACCGGGAATGCCCGGAGGCAGTCCGCCTCCTTGTAACTCGGAGAGATCCACTTCCGGCAGGCCGCTGATTTTTACCGTGGCGTTGTCGCCGTCCTGGCTGACGATCTCCACCTCAATCTGCTTTATGGATTCGAGTTGGAACGGATCGGTCTCACCGGAGAGTTTGGCGGTCTCCTCGACGAGGTTCATTAAATCCTTGCCGAAGGTGTCGGCGACTTTGCCGAGATCGATCGACTTCATTTTATCGAGGCTGCCGAATTCGCTTTCAGCGAATGCCTTGAAAATCTTGGCTGCCACTTCCATGCCCTTCTCTGCGTCTGCGGCACTCATGTTCGGATCGCTGTCGGCTCCCATCTTGGCGAGCAGTTTCTTCTGGGCTTCGAGCAACCCGCCAACCTCGCCGAGCAGTCCGACCCCGGCATCCCAAAGCTCGGCATCCATGTTTTTGGCGAACTCCTGTACCAACCCGTTGATGTCACTCTGATAGCTCGCAGGCAGCATGTCCCAGATCAGCTTGGGATTCTTCTCCTCGAGCGCCTTGATGGGGGTGGTGATGACGCTCTCCGGGCCATCCTGAGCAACACTGTTCTCCGGCGCGGAAAATACCCCGACGACGGCGGCGGCCAACAGGCCGGTGAAGCGGTTGAATTGAGTCAATTTCATCTTCTTCAAATTCGTGATGTTGCTTGGCGCGCTTGGCCAAGCGGGACGCCCGGAAGGGACGCCAAACGCCGAAACCTAGGTCAAAACCGCAGGCCAGTAAAGGCAGGGGCGGGAGTTTTTACGGCTTCACTCCGCCGATCCAGTTGGCCAGATCCTCCACCGTCCAGTTCGGGGAGGAGGCACTCAACGCATCCGCAGCGGCTCCGTGTTGCCAAGCGGCGAAGCGGATTGTCCGGGCGATGTTCTCCCGCAACAGCGGTTGGCCAAGCAGCCCGGCCAGATAGCCGGCGAGCAGATCCCCGCTTCCCCCTTGGCCAAGCGCCGGGTTGCCGGTGGCGTTGACATACACCGTGCCTACCGCTTGGCCAACGAGTGTGTTTTGTCCCTTGAGTACCACCCAGCAGTTGCCGAACTTGGCGGACAACGCCTGAAGCGCCTCCACCCGGTCGGCCTGAACCTCCGCGACGGGGCTGCCCAGCAGCCGGGCCGCTTCGCCGGGGTGCGGCGTGATCACGCGAATCGAGTCGGCCGGGAGCGCCCCTGCACTGAGCCAATCCAGCGCGCTGGCATCGACCACCATCGGCACCGATGACTCGTGCCACATGCTGTCGGTGGTGTTTTTTAGATCGTCTGGCAATCGCTCGGAGGCCAAACCGGGGCCGATCAGCAGCGAAGTGATCGATTTGATGGTGATCTCCCCCGGCACGAGTGGTTGCACCATCACACTTTGCAACTGCGAAGCCACCGGCACGTATACCTCGTCCGGCGTCAGCAGCGTGACGAGTCCCGGTTGCGCTCGCGAGGCGCCGCGTGCCGCGAGCACGGCCGCCCCGTGGTAGCCGAGGCTGCCGGCCATGATGCCCACATGGCCAAACGTCCCCTTGTGCCCGCCGGCCG
>CAJXAU010000293.1 GCA_913050205.1 uncultured Verrucomicrobiota bacterium | reverse complement strand
GAGTTCCGGCTTCTTGATTTCCGCGATCTCCACGTAAACCTCCTTGCCGGTCATCCTGCTAAGTTCTTCCTTAATCTTGTCGATCTCGGCACCCTTGCGCCCAATCACCACTCCCGGACGGGCCGAGTGAATCGTGATGCGGCAGCGACTGGTCGCACGCTCTATCTGGATGCGCGGCACTGCGGCCTCCTTGAGCTTGTCCTTGAGCGCCTTGCGAATCTTGTAATCCTCCACAAGCAGTTCGCCGAACTCCTTCTTCTCAGCGTACCACTTGGAGCGCCAATCCTTGTTGACGACCAGGCGAAATCCAATTGGGTTGGTTTTTTGTCCCATACGGTTTCCGGTTAAATTTGATCCGTGAGCACGATACGGATGTGACAACTGCGCTTCAGGATCGGACTGGCAGAACCCCGTGCCCGTGGTCTCCAGCGTTTCATCGTCGGGGCGTCCCCGACTGTGGCTTCTTTAATGTAGAGCATCGTCTGCTCCAGTTTGTGCGGTGAATCCAAAAAGCTCTGGTAGGCGTCAATTTTCGCCTGCGAGCTGCGGCGCGTCTTTTTGTTGTTGGTGGAGCTTACCTTATTCTCCAGATCCGCGATCCGTTTTTGCAGTTCCTCCGCGTCCCACTCGTCCGCGATGTTTTCCGCGTTGGCCATGGCCGACTTCAGCGTCTTAGACACCAGCCGGGCGGACTTGCGGGGTACGCTAGCCAGCAGCGCCTGCGCCTCAAGGGCGTGCATCCCCTGGATTTGACGGGCGACCGCACGCACCTTCAGCGGCGACATCCGAACTCCCTTTGTAACTGCCAAAACTTCCATTCTATCCTCCGTTACTTCCTTGCGAAATCTCCGTGGCCCTTGAATCCACGCGTCGGGGCAAATTCACCCAGCTTGTGGCCAACCATGTTTTCCGTGACAAAAACAGTCGAAAAGGTTTTGCCGTTATGAACCATGAACGTGTGCCCGACAAATTCGGGCGTGACCGTGGACCGGCGCGACCAGGTCTTGATCGGCTTCTTTTTCTCGTCTGCGTTCAACTTCTCGATCTTGTCGAGAAGATGCTGTTCCACAAACAGGCCCTTTTTAATTGAACGTCCCATCTTGATTACCTCTGCTTCATCGGCCGGCCATCGCGGCGAACCAAAATCCAACGGTTGGAAGGCTTGTACTTCGGCCGGGTCTTGAATCCCTTGGCCAACACGCCCCACGGCGACATCGGGTGTCCGCCACCCGAGGTGCGGCCCTCACCACCTCCCATTGGGTGATCGACCGGGTTCTTCGCCACCGCACGTGTGATCGGGCGCTTGCCCTTGTGCCGGCGGCGGCCCGCCTTGCCGAGCACGATCTTTTCATGCTCCGCGTTACCCACCGTACCCATAGTGGCGCAACACTTTTCGTTGAGCTTGCGAATTTCGCCAGATGGCAGCTTCACTTGCGCATAGCCATCCGCCAGCGCCATCAGCGTTGCAGCGGTTCCGGCAGAACGCACCAACTGGCCGCCACGACCGGGGGTCATTTCCAAATTATGAATCTCCGAGCCCGGGGGGATGTTTGCCATCGGCAGGAAGTTTCCGTTTTCAGCCGGAGCCTGTGAACCGCTCATCACCTTTTGACCGACCTCTTGTCCCTCAATGGCGATCATGTAACGCTTCTCGCCGTCCTCGTACTTGAGTAACGCCAGACGTGCGGAACGACACGGATCATACTCAATCGCGACCACCTCAGCGGCCATCCCGTGTTTGTTGCGCTTGAAGTCGACGTTGCGGATCTTCTGCTTGTGCCCACCGCCGATACCTCGGGCGGTGACGCGTCCGTTGCTGTTTCGCCCACCGGTCTTCTTTTTGGTCTTGACCAAACGCTTCTCCGGCTTCGTTTTCGTAATCTCTGAAAACGATGAAACAGTCATGTAACGCCGCGACGGCGTTACAGGGTTGAAACTCTTTACTGGCATACAACAAAGTGCCCCGATTAGGGCGGTGACGCTCCCCACCATAACTCCCCAACTCTGGGAAAGCGGGTTATCGGCGGGTCGCCAAATTGGTTTTTACCTGCTCCCTTTCCTTCGCGAAAAGGGCCGGGCAAAGTACCAAAAAAAAAATAGGGTGCAACCCCTTTTTCGTGAATTTGAAAAAAAAATTTTCCAACTCAAAAACTACCAAAATCGGTAATTATTGCTCCATTTAACCAAGCGCTTGGCCAAGCGGGACAAAAAAAATGAAAATCACCCCAATCAAAAACTTGGCCAAGCGCTAAAAAACGCCCTATCTCACTGTAAACCAAGAATTAAGGGAGCTATCGGATACCCTTTGCCTCCAGTTGGCGAATCTCCACCGCCCAAGCGGCCCGTTCCTCGTCGGTGATCTTCGGATCCGGCATCAAGCTGCGCCGGGTGCAGTTTACCAGCGCCTGCAATGTCTGGTAACGCCTTGTCTCCCCGATCGCCGGAGGTAGCAGATCCTCGATCACGGCGATGACCTCGTCCATGGTCAGCTTGCCCTTGGTCCCCTGCAGCTTGCCCTTGGCCTTGAGTTCGGAGCGCAGGGCCGCGAACCCGGCGGCGGACCAGCCATCCGTGGCTATCGCAAACCGCTCCCGATCCTCGCCGGTCAGTTTGCCGCTGATCACCGGACTGGCCACCCAGTCGAGGAACGCCTCGCGATCCTTACCCTCGGGATCGAGTACCGGGATGATCAAATCCCCCACCCGGCCCGGTCGGCGAATATCCGGCGAAAGCAAATGGATGCGTGCTGTCACCAGCAGCCAGACGACTTTACCCCGCAGCAGCGGGTCGGACATCATTGACTGGATCTTACCGGTGAGCCGACGCTCGGTCTCGTGGGTGTCGGCCCCCACTCCGCCCAATTGGGTGTCGGCCTCGTCGATGAATATCAAGACACGGGACAACGCCATCAGCACGCGGCGGAGTCGTTCGAAGATGACGTCAGTCTCGCCGTAGTACTTGCTGCGCAGGTTTTTGATGACAAGTACCACCATGTCGAGTTCGGAGGCGACTGCCTCGAAAATGAATGTCTTGCCCGCGCCGATGGGTCCGCCGATCGCTGCGCCCGGCAGCGCCTCGCCGCTGTCCATGCCGAAGCGGGGGATGACCTCTTTTTTCAGGAACGACTTCAGTCGCTTGAAGCCGATGACGTCCTTGAGGTTGTGCCCCGGTTTCTTGAATTCGACAACCTCCTCGCCCAACTGGCTCTTGATGAAGTCTTCGACCTTGGCCACAACTTCGTCCTGCGCGAGCTTGGCCCGGCCGTGTCGCACGCCCTTGAGCAACTGCATCAGCGCGTGCAGCGAGAGGCCGGCTGTCAGTTCGGCCAGCTCGGTCTGCGTGCCCCAGAGTTGAATTTTGCGGTCTTTCGAATCGTTCCGCGAAAACCAGGAGATGAAATGTTTGCGCGTGTCAAAGTCGGGCGA
>CAJXAU010000292.1 GCA_913050205.1 uncultured Verrucomicrobiota bacterium | reverse complement strand
TTTTTGAAACAACTCCTGTCGGATCCCGAGGTCGCGAAGCACTTTAAAAAGGGCGAACTCGAGTCGATCTGTTCCACCGATTTCCACTACAAACACATCAAGAGCCGGTTTAAAAAACTGGGACTGTAACGAATGAATATCGACCGTGTCCTGCAATCACTTGCCAAAAATGAGGTGGATTACCTCCTTATCGGTGGTGTGAATTTTCTGCTGAGACACGCGCCTGAAATTACTTATGATATCGATGTTTGGATTGCCGATAACCCGAAAAATCTGGAACGCACCGTTACTTTTCTGAAATCCATTAATGCCGAATGGGGTGCCACGGAAGATGACTGGAAACCGGTTCCTGACACGACGACTTGGCTAACGCTCCAGCCTGTTTTTTGCCTGACCTCCCCGATCGCAGCAATCGATATTTTCAGGGAAGTTAAGGGGCTTGAAAATCGGTATGATGTCTGCAAGGCAGCCGCCATTGCGGCAGAGACAGCCAGCGGCGTCCCATTTTGGGCGTTGTCCGATCAACACATGTTGGAAGCCCAGTTGGCTTTACCTGTGAACCAACAAAAATCTCAACGGATTGAAGTTCTGAACAAGGCGATTAAAAATGCAAGCGATGCCTAACAAGAAGGAACAGGAAGAAGCCAAACGCGAAAAGGCGTGGGATCCGAAGGAAAGGTGGAAGGTATTGCAGGAAACCATCGCCTGGATGGAAGCGAATTTGCCTCCTGAGCAAAAACGCAATCGCCCTCGCGTCCCGAAACAATTTTGACCGTGCCACAACTCGACAACAAAACCTTTGTGATCGTTGGCGGGACGACCGGGCTGGGTTTATCCGCCGCCCGGGCGTTTGTTGCGGCCGGAGCTAAGGTGGTGGTGGTCGGGCGAAATTCGGAAAACGTCGAGGCGGCAACGACTGCGCTTGGCCAAGCGGGGCGCGGTTTGACCGGCGATGCCACCCAGCCGCAGACTGCAGTCGAGGCGATCGACTTGGCCAAGCGGGAGTTCGGCACGTTCGACGGCCTGTACCATGTCGCCGGCGGCAGCGGCCGGCGGATGGGTGATGGCCCGCTGCACGAAGTCTCCGACGAAGGCTGGGCCAGTACGATTGAATTGAATCTCACCTCAGTGTTTCATTCCAACCGTGCTGCGCTGAAGGCGTTCACTGCGCTTGGCCAAGCGGGCACGATCCTGAACATGACCTCGGTACTGGGCCAGTCTCCATCTCCAAAATATTTTGCGACACACGCCTATGCGGCGGCCAAGGCAGCCATTATCGGCCTGACAAAATCGACTGCTGCGCACTACGCGTCACAGAACATCCGCGTCAACGCGATTGCACCGGCACTGGTCGATACCCCGATGTCCGAACGGGCGAAGGGCGACGACGCGATCATGAATTTCATCAAGGCCAAGCAACCGTTGGACGGGGGGCGCATTGGAGATCCGGCAGACCTCAATGGCGCAGCGACACTCCTGATGTCGGACGCGGCCAAATTTATCACAGGACAGGTATTGGCAGTCGATGGCGGCTGGTCCGTGAGCGAAGGAAGTTAAATGAGTTACACGATTGGAATCGACCTTGGCGGGTCGCACGTGAAGGCGGTGGTTGTCTCGGCAAATGGTGAGACACTGGCAAATCATAACCTGCCATTTGACCCCGGCCTTAACATGGATTGGGGGCGCTCCATCAGGCAGATCGTCAGTGAGACTGAGACCGAACAGTCCGCACCGGCGGCTAGTGTCGGCCTTTCCGCCCCCGGGCTGGCGGCGATCGATGGGAGTTGTATCACCCATATGCCGGATCGGCTTGAGGGGTTGGTCGGCTTAAATTGGCAGGAGTACCTTGGGCTCAATCAGCCGGTTCCCGTGGTCAACGACGGCCACGCTGCGCTGCTCGGTGAAGCCTGGCTTGGGGCTGCGAAGGGATTTAAGAACGTCATTTTGCTCACGCTCGGAACGGGGGTGGGCGGCGCCGCATTAGTCGAGGGCAAACTGCTGCGCGGCCGTACCGGTAAGGGCGGCCACTTCGGCCACACCAGCCTTGGCCCAGGTGAACCACTCGATATTTGCAACTGCCCTAACAGTCTTGAATTGGCCATGGGCAATTGCTCGATTCCGCAACGCTCAAACGGGCGGTTTTCCCACACGGGCGAAATGATGAAAGCGATCGAGACTGGCGATGCTGAGGCGGAAAAAATCTGGCTGAAATCCATTGAAAATCTGGCCACTGCGATCTGCTCGTTTTCGAACATCCTCGACCCGGAGGCGGTGATTCTTGGGGGCGGGATCGCCAACGCAGGTGAGCGGCTTTTTAAACCGCTTCGCGAGTTCCTTGATCCGATTCTCTGGAAAACAGATGATTACGAGTTGAAACTGCTGCCGGCCCAACTGGGAGATTTGGCCGGAGCATACGGCGCGGCCGCGCACGCCCTCGATGCGCTAGAGGCCCAGTAACGCCTCAGCTTTCGCCACGGACTCCGCCTCAACCGACTGCAGGATCGTCTGCCAGCCAAACCGTTTCCCGGTCTCGATGTTTTCCGGACGGTCATCAATATAAAGGATCGCATCTCCCGACTCACCGGTACGCTGCTCGACCACGTGGTAAATTGGCTCGTCTGGCTTCATCCCTTTTTCCTCGTACGACAAGACGTAGCCGTCGAACCGGCTGTAAAACGGGAATCGCTCGCGAATGTGTCCGATCGCAATTTCGTTGGTATTCGAGAATACACAGGTCGGTATCCCTACCGTCTTCACCCGTTCAAAAAACGGGATCATCAATTCCATCGGCGAAAAGATGTCCGCGAAGATCTCGACAAACTCGGCTCGATCCCCCCGGAATCCTGCCCCGTCACGAACGGCGGCAAAAAACTCATCGGTGGTGATCAGACCGGATTCGTAGTCAAACTGAATCGGCGAGTTCACCAATTCCTGCACCCGCTCCAGCCCGGCCTCGCTGCGCTCGGCAAATCGTCGAACTGCGATGCTGTAATCGAAATCGACCAGCACCTTTCCGAGGTCGAATACGACCACCTTTGGACGCGGCTCGCTCACCGAACCTCCAGTTCCCTTCTCCCCTCAAGCGCTTGGCTTAGCGTAAGTTCGTCGGCGTATTCCAGTCCGGTTCCGGCTGGTAATCCGTGTGCAATGCGGGACACCTCCACTTCCAGCTTGGCCAAGCGCTTGGCCAAGTAGTGGCTCGTGGCGTCTCCCTCAACATCGGTTCCCAGTGCAATGATTACCTCGTCTATCCCGCCCTTGGCCAAGCGCTGCTCGAGTGCGGCGACCCGGAGTTCCTCCGGACCAATGCCGTTCATCGGAGAGATCTTTCCGCCAAGCACATGATAGTGCCCGCGAAACGCGCCCGACTTTTCGACGTTCAAAATATCGACCGCCCGTTCCACCACGCAGAGCACACGCTCGTCCCTCGCCGGGTTGGCGCA
>CAJXAU010000291.1 GCA_913050205.1 uncultured Verrucomicrobiota bacterium | reverse complement strand
GAATCCCTCTATGCCAAAGTGTTCCATGATCAATTTGGGATCCATCACGTTTCCTGACATGGGATCCCTGAACGTCCTCCGTGTGGGACTGTAAAGCACACCTGTCAACTCGTAATAAAGCCCATTGAGGATCGGCGTGTCTGGGTTGTCGGGTGGGTAGTGGCCAAACTTCTGTTTGTATGCCTCGATGGCTGTCTCGATCGCGGCCAACTCCGTCTTCACGCGGGACTCGGTTGCCTTGCGGCCCGCCGTACCGCTCAGACCCACCACGAGTGACGCGAGAATCGCGATGATAGCAATGACCACCAGCAACTCGATCAGCGTAAATCCGTCTTTTCGTTTCGGTCGTTTCATTGATCTTTCGTTTCCTGTTCCAATCGTTCGCTTAACCACTGTTTAATCATGCTTTGGTAACCAAGGTACCGCAACCGGGCAAGCCGCTTGATCTTGGAGAGCATGCGGGGATCCATCCGTAGCGAAATGGTGACCGACTCGGTGCTCTCGCCACTCCGGAACAACGCCAACTCCATCAAACGCGGAGCAATACTGGTGGCTGCCCAATAGGCGGCCTCCGCCACTTCGTCTTCGAACTGCGGTACGTTTTCCCAATCGGTTATCTGGTTCATTCCGGTAAAATTTGGTTTGTCGTCTCATGGCGCTTAACTGATCAACTGATTCATCTTCCTCTGGTAAAAGAAGGTTTCATCCTCCGTGAACCCTCTCGCCATGACCACTCGGATTTGTTTTCCATTTGTCCGATACACGCTGAATATTCCATACCCGGACGTGGACATGCCCAAGTTAAAATAACGCGATTGCTCGGAAAAACGGGGCGAATCAGGCAAAAACTTGCAGGAAAACGGATCCTCGAACGACTCCTCCACGTCCTTCGAGGTCAAACCTTCCCATTCAAACGGCAAATCTGCCCAGTCAAATTCCATATCCGCGGCCCCCAAAATACCGTCACGCTATACATTGTCAATACATTGTCAGTACATTTTTGAACATTATCCTGTCGGTCGCATCCATGGTTCCGTGGTTTCGTTTGACTCCCCAGTTCGGCTCCCCGACCATGTGCCCGGCCCCGAGATGCGTCTCACTCATTTTTTCACATATTTCCGCAATTTGGGAGGCGTCCAATCCATCCTCAAACGGCACCAACAAGACGACGAGGCGCGAGGCCATGATTCCCGTTTTTTGTTCGGTTTCGAGCCTAATTCCATTGCAGAACCCAATATTACCGGCCTCGGACTTGGTGGTTGGGATTCCATCCGCGGCATCCGGGCAAAATTCAGCCGAAACTCGGCCTCTTTCCCCGATTCCGTGGCGATTTGTCACAATATGTGGGGATTGCAGTTTTTGGCCGACCTCATGCCGGCACAGCGGCGGATCGGCTTGCTCCATTCCGATTGGACCGACCTGCGGCCGTTTTTACGATCCCAACAGGGACTGCTCGACGGCGTACTCTGTGTCAGCAATGCGCTGGTCGAGTTGGTGGCCGAGTGCCTGCCGGAGATGGCCAAGGGAGATCGAATCCGGCTCATCCCCTACCCGGTCGACGGCCTCGCCGAGATGCCCACGCGGGAGCCCTTGGCCAAGCGACCCGTTGTCATCGGCTGGGTGGGTCGTATGCAGGACGAACAAAAGCGGGTGGAACGACTCCCCGCCCTGTTAGAGGCGTTTGACGCAGCGAAGATCGATTACCGCTTCGAATTACTCGGGGACGGGCCGAGGGAAACTTGGTTGAGGCAGCAATTGCCAAGTGACCGGACTGTTTTTCATGGCCGCAAATCCGGGGACGAATACTACTCCGTTCTCAGTGACTGGGATTTTATCTCCAGCGTGAGCGACTACGAGGGACTGCCGATCTCGATGCTCGAGGCGTTAAGTGCCGGGGTACTCCCGCTCTGCCCAGCCATTGGCTGTGGTGGCGATGAGTATGCAGCCAAGCTTGGCCCTGACTTTATCTGGGACGCGTTCGACTTTGGCCAAGCGGCAGATCGACTTAAATCACAGTTGGCCAAGCCAGAGGATGCACTTGGCCAAGCGCGTCAGGCGGCCCGCGAGTTGACTACCCGACACAGCGAGAACGAGTACTTCCGCATCTTCGATGAATTCGTTCGGCACATCGCCGATGAGCCGCGCATCACACAGGAGCGCTTGGCCAAGCGGCCGTTTTACTTTTCCGATCAACTGCCCTTTGGTCTAATGACCCGCCTCTGGCCAAGCGGATGTTACCGCCGCAATGAGTGACCCAAGCGACAGGATCAAAGCTGCAGTGGAGCGTGAGTTTTTGCACCCCTCCAAGCGCCGACCGCATTACCTCGAGCGGGTCAGTATCGTGCTGGCATTGCGCGAGCTTCGGCATCGGGTGAAGCCCGGTTTGATCCTCGACGTTGGCTGCGGCATGAAGCCTTACGAGTCGCTCCTTAACACCTCCGGCTCGAAGTACTACGGCACGGACTATCCGATCACGATGGAGGGATCTTACGGCGATTCCACCCGGGCCGACTTTTTTTCAGACAGCATGGTGCTACCATTCCGCGAGGGCACATTTGACACTGTCATTAGCACGCAAATGCTCGAGCACGTGCGCAAACCGGAGGTCGTTGTTTACGAGATGTCGCGCGTGCTGAAGCCGGACGGTATCCTGATCCTCTCCGCGCCAATGACGTGGCCGCTGCATGAGGAACCGTACGACTTTTACCGCTATACACTCCACGGCCTGCGGCACCTGCTTGAGGAGGCGGACTTCGAGATTCTCGACGAGGTACGCCGCGGAAACAATCTGACCACACTGGCGCAGATGTTCCTCGACACCCAACTCGCCAACATCGGCCAGGCACTGCCGCAGCGGGTTTACTCCACCCTGTTAAGCCTAGCCGTCAACCAGGCGTGCAGCGTTGGCAACCTGTTCAAGCCAGTTCGGCGCCTTTGCCTTGGATGGGTGATGGCCGCAAGAAAAATGTCCGCCGGGGAATTAACCCCGACGGACATCAAACAGTTTAACTGAGGAACCGGTTTAGGCGTTCTGATACAGACTGCTCTTCCAGTTTTTGCCACCCAAGGAACGCTCAATAATCTTGAGGTTGTTGCGACGACGATTCATCGCCTTCTCCACTTCGCGCGAGGCCGTGGTCCAGTTGATCTTCTTGAGGCTCTCTACGAAGCGCTTCTTCTCCGGGAAAATCTGCCCGGCGGTGCGAAGCGAGTAACCGTTGGCCTTGAGGCGAACGATCGCCATCTTGCGGAGCATCGTCAGCGCGTCACGCGGTTTGCCGAGGGCCGGCTTATCCATCATCTTGCCGGAGCGCTCCTTGCTCTCCAACCATGCGCTGAACTGCTCCACCAACTCCTCACGCGGCTGCGACCAGTCGATGCGCAAGTTGAAGCTGTCCTCAAACGGCAGGGTCTTCTCATTGGCCTTACCAGCCTCGACCACACC
>CAJXAU010000290.1 GCA_913050205.1 uncultured Verrucomicrobiota bacterium | reverse complement strand
TGACCAATGAACTAGATTCCGGCCTGCCGCGCGATCTGGTGTTGACCGCACACCACCAGTCGGTGACCACCGGCAAGGGCACATTGACCGGACGCCCCTCCAACAGCGAGGCGATCTCTGATCCCGCCTGGAATTTTACCAACGCCCAAAACGCGCCGCTGCCCAATGACACGGTGCAGCTGGTCACCTGGGTGCAGCGCGGGATGGATGGTGACGAGGATAACATCCCCCCGGTAACCATCCTGCACCGCGCCTACGGAGTTCTGCGTACACTGGAGTTGACCAGTGAAAAGGAGGTGCTGCTCACCGCCGGTTTTAAGCTGGGTGTGAAAGATCACATGCACACGCACATGCAGCGCATCCCGTGGAAACAACAAGTGGATGAACGCAGCGAAGTGTTGTGGATGATGGACTTGACCGGCATCAACAGCAATCTGACCGAGCTGTACCGCGTGAACGACACCAACATCAAGTTCACCGTCATGCCCGACAGCCTGCTGGCCGCCAACCGCAAGGCCGCCGACATCCTGAAAGAACAAAACAACTACGGCACCACCCGTGGTAATGTCGACGCCGCCACGCTCACCAATTACCTTGCCGGCCTCGAAAAAATCGTCAAGTCCGACGCTTCCGAATCCATTAAGCTGGATGTGCGCCGGCGCGCCGTCATCTCACTGGCTGGGCATTATGAGCACATGGCCGAGTCTTTCAAGGCCCTCGCCCAGGAGCACTTGGCCCGCGCGGATTACAACGAGGATCGCGCGAAAGATCTCGAGCGCCGTGCCTGGTATAATAATCAGCAAATTTCCATCCTCACCAATGCCCTGCATACGGTGGATCCCACCGCAGCCCCGATCACCGGATCCCTGACCGTGCCCGCCCGGGCACCGTGGGGCACGGATACCTATCGCAATCAATGGCCGGACTGGGCCGAATCCGCGGGTGCCCTGCACAAATTCCAATCCATCACCCAGATGGAGGCCGAGCTGAAACAGTTTAAAGCGAAGTACGCAACCGCCACACCCAACCAGATTGCCGAGATCAAACTGGCCATCGAATCCCACCGCCGCCGTGGGGCCGCCCTGCCCGCGCTGGCTCATGACCTTCGCGTGAAAGCCAAGGAGCACCGCGGCCAATCCGATGCGTTGCAGCTGGATATCATCCGGAATTTCAGCCGCGCCATGCAGTTGTGGACGGAGTACGTGGTGCGCACCGAGGGCCTCGCCAGAGACGAGCAACGCCTTGCCAAACCAGGCATTCCCGGCAACCTACGACCGCCCGACCCGTTGATCCCGGAAATCTTCCTGCGACAAGCATGGATTTACCGACAGATTGGCCGGCCGGATTTGGCCACAGACAAAACGCAGGACGTGCTCAAGGCGGCCGTCCAGCAGAAAATCGACAACCTCACGCGCTATGGCCGCATCTTCCTCGTTGCTCGTAGTCTGATTGCCGACACGTTGTCCGAGTCTGCAAGCACCGTTGAAGATTATAATGATGCCAACGGAAAATATGAAAACATGCTGAATTCCGAGCAGAAGGAATTTGATCCGAACCAGATTGAACTAAAGCTGTTGCGCGGACTGCATTTGGCTAACAAGAAAATCCGCAGCCGCATCGTGCTGCTGGAGTTGCAGGAAAAAAATCTAGTCGAAATGTTAACCCAGCTGGATGCCGAGAACAAGGAGCGCCCCGCCAGCTATGTCACCCGCGTGGATCGCATGCGCAATGAATTGCGCAAACTACAGCAAAGCCGGACGGACAACTGGAAAAAAATGAGCCAGCACGCCGAGGATTTTATTGAACGCACCGGCGCGGATGATCAGGACATTTCCTATTACCAAACCGGCGAGGTGCGATACTACCAAATCATTGCCAACAAAGCCCTTGGCAAGGATCAACACGTGCAGCACGAGATGGAAGTGCTGCTCAATAACGAATCCACCCCAGAGGAACAACGCGAAGCCTGGGCCGCCACCCGAGTGCGCGTGGTGATCGACATTGCCAACATGCTGTACACCAATGGCAAGGATCTCGAGGCCCGTGCCGAGCAGCTGAAATCCAGCAGCGGCACCCCGGTGATGGTCACTGTGCGCGGGGCCGACGGCACGGAGACGGAGGTGCCCAACTGGAAGCCGCTGATGGATAGCGCGCAAGCCTGCTACCGCGGTGCCAAGGTGTATTACCAGTGGGCCCTGCAGCATGATCAAACCTACCGCAGCCAGTTATTGCTCCGGCAGCAAATCGCCTTTTGCCATGAACGGCTCGGTGAACATGCCGAAGCCCGTGAATTGAATGACACCGTCACCCGGCTTGCCCAGATGCACCCAGAAGACGTCAACGACAATCCCGCGCTGCGCATCACGCGGATCCTTTCCGAACTGCGCAAGAAAAACCTCGAGCGGTTGCTCGACCAGAAAAACCGAACCCAGCCCAATAACTGAGCCCCATTAACCATCCCCGCTGACGATGAGCTTCCCCCCCAACTCTCATCCGGACCCGGGCGCCGCGCCAGATTCCCTGGCGGCGCTGGCCGGTGAATTGCAGCAACACCTCGCGTTGTGCCAGCAGATTCTGGCGCTTGTGCAGCATGAGCATCAACAGCTCAAAGCTGGTGCCGTGGAGGATCTTTCCGCCCTGCAGGAGAGCCGCCAGGCAGTGCTTGAGCGACTGCCCCTCGCGCAGGAGGCTGTGCTGGCGCACAAGGAGGAATGGACGCGCCTCACCTCGGCCGAACGCAAAAAACGGCCGGAGATTGCCAACCTGCTCAAGCAAAGCACCGATCTCATTTTAAAAATTGTGGCGCTCGATCGTGAGAACGAACAGCTGATGCTCCGCCTCAAGCTCGTGCCGCCCAGCCACATGCCACCGGCCGAGCGTCAGAACCCCAGCCTCGTTGCCAAGCTTTACAAGGATCAACCCTGACCCATGCCCGTTGAGAAAGTCATCATGGTGGCGCAGGAGGAGTTCCTCCGCAAACAGGTCGCCCAGTTTCTGCGCAAGAAGCGCATCGACGTGGCCGAGTGCGGCACGATTCAGGAGGCGCATGATTACCTTGGCAAGGGCAACTTTGACCTGATGTTGCTGGATGAAAGCCTGCCGGACGGTAGCGGGCCGGATTTTCTCGTGGAAGTCAACCTGCGCCCGTCAAAGCCGATGGTGGTGATGATGGGTGCCGAGGGTTCGGTGGATACCGCCGTGAAGTGCATGAGCGAGGGCGCTTTCGACTATCTGCTCAAGCCGTTTTCCAATGAGCAGATTGAAATTATCCTGCGCAAGACCGAGCAGTTCGCGCAGGTGCTCAACGTCAACCAGTTCCTCACCCAGCAGGATACAGAGGATACCGAAAACGAAATCCTGGGCGACTCCGCGTCCACCGAGCAATTGCGCAAGCTCATCCGGCGCGTGGCGCAAACCGATGCTACCGTGCTGATCCAGGGCGAGAACGGCACGGG
>CAJXAU010000289.1 GCA_913050205.1 uncultured Verrucomicrobiota bacterium | reverse complement strand
CGTGTTAACCCAAGGGTAGGCTTCGTCATAGCAACTCACCGTCCGGTGGGACTGGTCATCCGTGTAGATAAACAGGATGTTGGGCCGTTGCTTGGCGAAAGTTCCGCCAAGAGTGAGGAGGAACGAGGTCAGGTGGAGAATTTTATGGAAGTTCATTTGGTTGAGGAATGGAGCTTAAAGACTCAACTAATTCGCCAACACACCAGGCAGCCACAGGCTTAATGCAGGTATGAAGGTAATCAACAACAGCGTGATTATTAACGGAATCAGGAATGGGACGATACCACGTGTTACGGATTGAACCGAGCTTCCGGTGACCGAACTGAGTACGTAAAGCACGAGTCCAACCGGGGGCGTTAACAGTCCAAGGACCAAGTTGAGAATCATAACGATCCCGAAATGTAACGGGTCGATACCGAATTCAATAGCCGCAGGCAGAAGCACCGGAATTGTGATCAAAAGCGCGGCAACGGGTTCGAGAAGCATACCGATGAGCAACAGAGCGATGTTTACCAACAAGAGAAACACCAAGGGATTGTCTGTCAGTTTAAGCATCAACTCAGTCACTGCCTGTGGGCCTTGCTCGCGAGCGATGACCCAACCGAACAAACCTGCAGCGGCGACGATGAAAAGGATTGAACCAGTAGTTGAGGCAGTCCGAACCAGAACTTGGTTAAAAGATTTGAAAGAAAGAGATCGGTAAAAAACACAGAGAATGAGTACCCAAACTACGGCCGCAGCCGCAGCTTCGGTCGGAGTGAATATCCCCCCAAGAATCCCTCCAAGGATGATAACCGGGGTCAGAAGAACAGGAAGTGCCAGTCTAAGCGCTTTGAAAAGAGGAATAACCTGATCATTTTCTCCCTGTTCAGGCATGGGGTTTTTGCAAGCGTAGCGATAGACGAAAAAGCAAAGAATCAACGTCAAAACCAGTGCAGGAATGACTCCAGCGAAAAACAACGCACCGACAGAAACACCTGCCGAAACCGCATAAACAATTGCTGGAATACTGGGGGGCATGATCGGCCCTATTAAGGAAGAAGCCCCGGTCAGTCCCAGTGCGAACTTTTCGTCGTAGCCGCGTTTTTTCATCGCTGGCACAAGCACGGAACCAAGTCCTGCAGCGTCGGCAATCGCAGCACCGCTCATCCAGGAGAATGTCAAACTGCTGAAGACATTTACAAAGCCCAGGTTTCCGGGAAGCTTTTTAAATAAAGTCAGCAGAAGCCGAAACAGCCGGTCGGCTAGGCCGCCTGCGTTGCTCAGATAGCCGGTCATTATGAAGAGCGGCACTGCCAATAGTGGAAAGGAATCTACCGACCCAACAGTCTGCTGAAGCGCGACACCAAGGGTGATATCAGGCGACCAAGCCACGTAAATCAGACATGGCAGCAACATACTGATTGCTACGGGAACTCTCGAAAATAAGAGCACCAACATGGCGAGGACTAGAATACCGAGTATCACTCCCCTTCCTCCAATTCCAGTTGAAGGGCATCTTCTTCAATCGCTGCTTCACGTGGGATCGGCCTTCCGGTCTTCATCACCTGAAAAAGGTTTATAAGGCTGTGGATCGCCATCAGCAAAAGTCCAACACCACCTGCGCCATACCACCAACTTTTGGCAACACCTATGGCCGGCGATCCTACCTTACCTACGTACCAAATAAACCGCGCACCACCGACTAGAAGCAGTAGGCATGCTCCTGCAACGACTAGGTAACTGAAACATTCGATTGCAAGCTTGCCCCGATCACCGACCCGGGACGAGATCATATCGACCGCGATGTGTCGACCTTGAGCCATGACGAATGCGGCTGAGATGAAGGTTAGCCAGATTAAGCACAACCGCGCGACCTCTTCGCTCCACGAAAACGGAGCACCAAAAACATAACGGGCGAATACTTGAGTCGCCATCGTACTGAGGATGATGAACAGCAAAAAAGCTGCAATGCCCTGCTCACCTCGAACCATCCATCGAACCAGATTGGCTAGAGGCAGCGGTTTTTCTTTGCTCCCTTCGTCGTTAGCGCTCATTGCGCCTCCTCCTTTGTTTGCGGTTCATTAGTGATGCGGTTGTAGAGATCGCTGAAGGCGAAACCCTTTGAGAAATATTCCCGGCAACGTTTTCGGAAGGCTTCGGAATCAACATCTTCAATGATCTGCATCGTTCCATCTTTTCGCCACTGCTCGATCAATTTGCGTTCATCCTCCACGGTTCCACGATGAACTTCCTTCCCCAACTCTATGATCACCTCCTGAAGCTTTTCCTGTTGCCCAGGACTTAGGCTCTGCCAAGTGCGTTCATTGATCAGGATTTGTAGGGACGACTGAATATGCCCGGTCAGATTGAGACATTTCTGCACCTCATGAAATCCCATCGCCTTGATCACCGGAACGGGATTCTCTTGTCCATCTGCAATACCCTGTTGAAGCGCCAAATAGACCTCGCTGAATGCAATCGGCATTGGACTTGCGCCCAGCGATTCCCCGGATGCCTGCCAAACACGGCTACCTGGCATACGCAATCTAAACCCCTTTAAATCATCGGGATGACGAATCGGTATATTCGATGTGATGTGCCGTGAACCATAAACCCAGCAGTCCAGGACACGTATGCCGAATTGTTTGCGCAGCTCATCCCACTCCGGCGCCATCTCCTCACTGCGCTGATTTTCTAGCATATGTTCAAGATCGCGAGACACGAAAGCTGCATCAAAGACGCCAATCGGCGGATGCCACATCGCAAGAAAAGAAGGGCCGGTGATGGCTATATCAATTTCACCAGCAACAAGTTGCTCAAGCAGTTCGGACTCGTTTCCCAGTTGCGAAGCCGGATAGACCGTAATGTCCAAAGTATCTGTTTTTTCACGAAGACGCTCCGAGAGAAAGGCAGTGCCGTAAGCGTGCGTCGGCGAAGAGACCTCATAGACATGGGCCATCCGCAGTCGTCTTTCACCGGTATCTTCGGGCTGGCAGCTGCAAAATAAAAATGCAGCACCAACAAAAATGAGTTGGCTGAGTAGATGTCGAGCCGAAGGCTTCAACCATGCCTGTTTGATAAAGTGCATTAAAATCGATTCGCAGTGTTAACTGAGTTTCGATTTTTGGGAACACTAATTTTCGCAACGTCGGGCGCTCACAAACATCAAGCTAACGAGGTCGGGTTCTATTAGGCACGGAATTCGCAACTCGCACCAACTTCATCAGGCACTTGGTAAACACCACCTTCTACGCGGGCGGGTAACTCAAAGTGATCTTTGAGATGTGGAATATATTCCAGGAAAACCTTCTCAAGCCCGATCGATACGTGATTAAAAAGAACCAAATGCTGATGAATCTGGCCCATGTCTCCGACGTGCGGAACCACCTTCAGTCCAAACTTTTTCGCCATAAGGCTCACCAAAATAAACTCATTCACTCCCCCTACCCTAGTGCAATCGACCTGACAGAATTGCATCGC
>CAJXAU010000288.1 GCA_913050205.1 uncultured Verrucomicrobiota bacterium | reverse complement strand
CGCCGCTGGATCACGTGGTCTGTTTTGCAGCGAAAGCCAACTCCAACCTTGGTGTGTTGCGAACGCTGGCCAACGCCGGAAGTGGATTTGACCTCGTCAGTGGCGGAGAGTTGCTCCGGATCATCGCAGCGGGAGGCGATCCTTCCAAATGCATCTTTGCGGGTGTCGGCAAAACAGAGGAGGAAATCGAACTGGCGCTCAAGAAGGGCATCTACGCATTCAACGCGGAAAGTGAACCGGAATTAATTCGTATCAATAAAGTTGCCCGGCGTCTGAAAATGAAGGCACCGATCGCCGTACGGGTGAACCCCAACGTCGATGCCAAGACACACGCCAAGATCACGACCGGCACGTACGAAAACAAATTCGGTATCGCGTTTGAGGAGGTGGAAGGCGTTTACGAGCGGGCTGCTAAACTGAAGAATTTACACATTCGTGGACTACAGATGCACATCGGTTCGCAGCTCACCGAGGTGGGGCCGTTTGAAAAAGCCGTCAAAAAAGTCGTCCCCTTGGCCAAGCGCTTGGCCGAAAAGTATGACATTGAGTTTCTCAGCATCGGCGGTGGACTCGGTATCGTTTACGATCCCGCACTGGAGAGTGGTGAGGCCAAGTGGTGGCGTTCGCCCAAGCGCAAAAATCTGCTGACCCCAGCCAAATACGCGGCCAAGCTCATCCCGCTACTCAAGCCGCTTGGCCTAAAAGTGCTGATTGAACCGGGCCGGTTCATTGCCGGCAACTCAGGCATCCTCGTCACGAAGGTGGAGTACGTGAAGCAGACCGGCCTAAAGAATTTCGTCATTGTGGATGCTGCTATGAACGACCTCGCACGACCCGCGCTTTACGACAGCTATCATCAAATCGTGCCTCTCAGCCAAAGCCCCGGCGATCACCTGAAGAAAAACCAGATCTCCTCTGACGTGGTCGGCCCGATCTGCGAGTCCGGTGATTATTTTTGCAAAAACCGAATGTTGCCGAAAGTCGGCGAAGGCGATCACCTCGCCCTGCTCAGTGCCGGCGCCTACGGGTTCGTGATGGCGTCAAACTACAACACCCGGGCATTTCCGGCCGAGATACTGGTGAAAGGCAATCGCTCGGAGGTGGTTCGCAAACGCCAGTCTCTCAAGCAACTTTGGGCCAGTGAAAGCGTGCCAAAATGGTTGAAATAACCCCGCACTTCAGCCGACCGGAATGAAAACTTCCCGGAATCCATTCATTCGGTTTCCGGGATTTTTGTTTGCCGCCTTCCTGATTGTCATCGCGGGGCTGGTTTGGCAGACCACCAAGGTCAGCATTGATGCCGATCCGATGACGTTGCTCGAGTCCGACCGGCGACACCTCGAGACTTACGAACGAATCTCCTCTTTCCTGAATGACGACACAGCACTGGTCATCAGCATCGAAAGCGATCAACTCTTCACTCCCTCCGGTTTAGACCACATACGAAAACTCAGTGAAGCGCTTTCCGGGCAGGACGGACTGGTTGACGTCAAAAGCCTGACGCACTCGTACAAACCGGTTCGCAAAGGCCTTACATTCTCGATGGTGCCTTTCGTACCGGGAGGCAAGTTGACTGAAAAACAGATCACCGACATCCGCGATTTTTCCGTAACTCACCCGCTAGTTCGTAACATCATGGTATCGCCGGATGGTAAGATCACGCTCATTACCGCAACCTATAATCGGGATCTAAGCACTTCGAATCTAAGGGAAGCCTTTCATGCTGAAACCGAAAAACTGCTCGAGCCGTACGACACTCCGGAGTTTCGGGTGAAAGTGATTGCCCTGCCATTCATCGCGGAGGAACTAGGCAATGCGTTCATTCGCGACCTCTACTTTGTCCTGCCCACAACCGGGCTTTGCATCCTGATCGCCGTGGCACTTACGTTCAGATCGTTACCGTGCCTGTTGTTGCTGCTCATTAGCGAAACAATGTTGGCCGGGACACTGCCGGGTGTTCTACGTGTGGCCGGGTTTTCGTTAACCCCGTACAATATTTTGCTGCTGCCGTTGCTGGCCTCGATCAACCTCACATTGCTGACCCACCAACTGACGGCTCTGCGCAAGACCGATCCGGCGCTGAGTCTGGATGAACGATTCTCCTCGATGCTTAGTACGGTTTTTTGGCCAAGCCTGTTCGCCGCCATCACGACCGCCATCGGGCTGGGATCTCTGGCAATTTGTGAGGTGTCACAGGTCAGAAATTTTGGTCTCGCCGGAGCGGTGGGCATCGCCACTATTTTCGTCTGGGCGTTCGGCCCCGGTCTGGCTTTTCTTCGACTGGGCTGCTGCGCTTGGCCAAGCGCCATTCAAATTAAAGCCAAAAAACAGGGAAATTCCGGTGACAATTCCATTTTTGGTGCACTTGGCCAAGCAGCTGCCAATCGACGCTGGGTTACTCTCGGATCGGCTGTTCTGATTTTTATTCCGGCACTCTTTGCCGCAAATCGGTTGAACATTGATATTCGTGCCATTCACTTTCTCTCACCAGAAAGCCACACGCGACAGATGGCAGAGATGATGGATAACCGGATGGGTGGCATCAATGTCGTGCAGATGGATTTTAAAACTGATAAGCCAAGTGGAATCAACCAACTCGATTTTCTTCGCAAGTTGCAAGAGGTACAGGATTTCGCAGAGAGCACCGGCAAGTTCAGCAGCACCTACTCGTACGCTTCACTGATGGCAATGATGAACAGTGTCTGGGTTGGTGATGATTCGGGCAGGCTAACCCTGCCAACCAGCCCGTTAACCCTGAATATTTTCGTCCTCGCACTTAAGGCAACCAACTATCCATTTCTGCAGGCGCTCAGCGACGAATCACAGCAGACTGCCAATTTGGTTTTACGTACAACAGACGTTCCCAGCGCGGAGTTCGTAGCCCTACTGGAATCAGTAGAAGCAAAGGCCACCGAGATCATGCCGGAAAGTGTTACAGTCTCAGCCCAAGCCGGACTGCACACCGTGCTCAAGGCGGATCAGGACATCGTCAACGCACAACTGGGCAGCCTCGGCATCACATTGGCGGCGATGCTCGCCGTGATGACGCTTCTTTGGCGGTCGTTCAGGCTGGGGATCTTGGCGCTCGCAACAGGACTGGGGCCAGTAGCTGTGTTGGCGTTGGTCGGAGCGATCATTCAGGTGCCACTCAACTCGGTAACCGTCATGGTTGGAGCGTTGGCGCTGGGGATCGGCATCGATGACGCCGTTCACCTTATCACGCACTGGAGAAATGCCACACGACTCGGTGCCACACCCAACGAAGCATTGGCCTTGGCACTGGAGGCCAAGGGGCCGGCGATCCTTTGTACGAGCCTGATTTTGATCAGTTTCTCGCTGTCGTTACTGTGGATGAGTTTCCCACCGGTCACCCACTTTGGCTGGCTGTCGGCCGTCGCCTACGCCTCCGCTCTCGGGGCTGCCCTCTGGGCGTTGCCTTCCCTGCTCGGCTCAAAAAAGAAGCCTTAAC
>CAJXAU010000287.1 GCA_913050205.1 uncultured Verrucomicrobiota bacterium | reverse complement strand
GTGACGGCCAAAAGAAGTTGCAAGCCAAGCGGGTTGCGGGACATGCTCCGCCGCACACGAATGACCTCCCCCTCTCCCAAACCGACCCGCCTGCCGCTGGCCTTGGCGCTTGGCTATGTGGTGCTGTTTGTCGTGGCGGTGCCGTGGTACTGGGGGGAAGGTGGCTCCAAGCCAGTATTGGGCATGCCGCTCTGGGCGGTGGTGAGTGTTGGTGTTTCGTTTTTGATCTCCTGCCTGACCGCTTGGGCGGCGTTTCGCACTTGGCCAAGCGATGGCGATGACGAGGAGGGCGGCTCGTGAGCAAGATCCCGCTTGGCCCGGCGGAACTGGGGTTCATCGCGCTGTACCTGTTTTCGTTGATCGGCATCGGCTACTGGGGGATGCGTGCCCGCAAGGAGAACTCGCTCAAGGATTTTTACCTCGCCGGCTCGGGGGTCGGTTTCATGGTGCTGGTGCTTACGCTGTACGCGACACAGTACAGCGGCAACACGCTGTTTGCGTTTACCGGAAAGACCTTCCGAATAGGCTACGCTTGGCTGATGAGTGTGCATTTCATGACGTCGATCATCGTCGTCTATCTGGTGTTTGCGCCCAAGCTGCATCGCTTGGCCAAGCGCGAGACTTTCATCACGCCGGCAGATTATCTTGAGTACCGTTTTTCGCACCGGCCCTACACGGTGTTGGCGTCGATCACGATGGTGCTGGCGATCAGCAACTATCTGCTGGCCCAACTGACAGCAATGGGGTTGCTGTTGCAGGGAATGACCGACATCAACCCGCGGACAGCATTCGTCGCGGGGGTGATTTTACTGACGGTGATCATGCTGGTGTACGAAACGCTGGGCGGCTTTCGAGCGGTGGCTTGGACGGACATGATTCAGGGCGGCATCCTTATGATCGGGTTCGTGATCCTGCTGTTCGTCGTGCTCGACCACTTTGGTGGGCTGGGAAAAAGCTACGAGTCACTGCGCTCTGCCGAACCGGAAAAGGTGGCCGTGCCGGATGCGCGCACGAACCTGCGATGGTTCAGCTACATCATCGTCGTGGGTCTGGGCGGCGCACTATACCCGCAGGCAATCCAACGCATTTACGCCGCACGCAGCCAGCGTGTGCTTCGCAATGGTGTGGCCACGATGGCGTTCCTGCCACTGACGGCTTCGCTGATCGCGGTGCTGGTTGGCGTCACGGCGGCCGCCTCGACCGAACCGTCGCTGGCTTCACTAACCAATGCCGAGTCGGACCGGGTGTTCAGCGAAGTCTGCCGGATCGTGATGGAAAAATCGGTTCTGCACAAATGGCTGATCGTGGTGTTGCTCGCAGCCGTACTCGCGGCGCTAATGTCCACCGCCGACTCCGTGCTGCTATCGGTCTCATCAATGCTGACCAAGGACATTTACCACCGGCAGGTCAACCCGAACGCAAGTGATGCGCGGCTGACAACGATCGGCAAAATGACCTCGTGGGTCGTAGTCGCCATCATGGCCGGCTTGGCCATCTACCTAAACTCACTCGAAAACAAGCCAACGCTGGTCAAGCTGATGGACATGAAATTCGACATGCTGATGCAACTCGCGCCCGGCTTCATCCTCGGTGCGTATTGGCGCGGAATGAAATCCAACGCGCCATTTTGGGGACTCGTCTGTGGTTTAGTTACCATTTTTGCACTCTATATTTTCATCTCCACATCTAATATTATTCCCACATCCAACGTGACTACATTAGAAGAATGGATGGGCTTTCAGGGTATAACACTAAAGGTTACTCAAGGTTCACTCGCCAACTGGGGTATTCATGGGGGCATTTTCGGCCTAGCTGTTAACCTGTTGGTCGTCTGCGCAATATCTAAGTTTGGCTCGAAGAAAGCTTAGGATGGCGATGCCATTCCGGAGGGTTCACATCACTAGTTCGACACTGCCCCAAGCGCTTGGCCAATTTCATTTGCGGGGCGAGCGCTTTCCGTGAACACTGCCGCCCGAATGAATCGATTGTTCAGTGGGCTCCTGTTGCTTGGCCTGTGCGTCGGCGTGATAGCTGATGAGTACAAGTACGAGCGTACCAAGAATATCGTCTACAAGGAGATCGACGGCGAATCGCTCAAGCTCGACGTATACATCCCGGAGGGCGAGGGGCCGTTCCCGGCAGTGGTCGTCGTGCACGGCGGTGCATGGCGTTTTGGCTCAAAGGGACAGTTGGCCATGTATGCGCGGGATCTGGCCAAGCGCGGCTACGTTTCGTTCGCGATCAATTACCGGCTCGCCCCAAAGCACAAAAGCCCGGCGCAAACCGAGGACTGCCGCGACGCCGTCCGATGGGTTCGTCAAAACGGACACAAGTACAAGGCCGACCCGAAGCGCATCGGCGCGATGGGCTACTCCGCGGGCGGCCACCTCGTCTCGATGCTGGCCACCACCGGCCTGAGCAAGGCGGATGATCCGAAGGGTGTCGGCACGAAAATCGTGGCCGCCGTGGCCGGCGGTGCGCCGACCGATTTTCGCACCGTTCGTGAAAACTCCCGCTCACTCGCCTACTGGTTCGGCGGCAAGCGCTCGGAAAAACCGGAGGCCTACGCCGCCGATTCCCCCAACGCGTTCGTCGATAAAAACGACTCGCCGATTTTCTTTTACAACGGCTCGATCGATGCGCTCGTGCACCCGAAAAAACATCCGGCAGTGGGCTTCCTCGGGCCGACCGCACTGCACGAGTCGCTCAAGGCAGCCGGCGTGGACACCGGTTTGTACATCGCCCGGGGCGCAGGCCACCTTGCGATGGTCCTCAACAAAAAGGCGCAGAACACCGGCTACGCATTCCTCGACACACACCTCAAGCCGTCAAACACGCTGCGTGTTTTTTGGCTCGCCGGCCAGTCGAACATGCAGGGTCAGGGCGTCGTCGATTTTGATCATCCCAAGCACTACAACGGCGGCAGGGGTATCCTGAAAAACGTGATGAAGACCTCTGAGTACGCCGACCGATACAGGCACATCGTCGATGCCAACGGCGACTGGATCGTTCGGGACGACGTGTTTATCCGTTACCAAACCAAGGAGGAACTCAAGACCGGTGGCCTGTCGATCGGCTTCACCGGCTACGGTGGCAAACACCACATCGGGCCGGAGTTTCAACTGGGCCACCTCGCCGGCGACGCATACGACGATCCAGTGCTGCTCATCAAAACCGCCTGGGGCGGCAAGAGCATTCACAAGGATTTCCGGCCGCCCAGCGCGGGCGGCACCACCGGCGAATTCTTCACCAAGATGCTGGCTGAATACCGCGAGGCACTGGCCAAGCTGGACGATGAGTTCCCGCACTTGGCCAAGCGCAAGCCGGTGCTTGGCGGCTATGTCTGGTTTCAGGGCTGGAACGACATGTTCAACGACGAAGCCCGCAACAATTATCAAGCAAACCTCGTGCATCTCATCAACGACATCCGCAAGGAAGTCGGCCAACCCGACCTGCCGGTGGTGATCGGCGAACT
>CAJXAU010000286.1 GCA_913050205.1 uncultured Verrucomicrobiota bacterium | reverse complement strand
CGCGGTACGATTTCTTCGTATTGAAGTCGCCCCGACGCCCGGCGCCGCCGTGCAGTCGCAGGCCGAACCCGGTCGATACTTTGCGGTTGCCCTTGATGTTGAACAGCTCCATGTGCGAGGTGCGCTCACTGCCCCTGCCGGTGGCGCTGCTGCGCATGTGCACTTCATAAAAATCCTCCGGCTTCATCGAGATCGATATCACTGGCAGCTTCGGTTGTCGCCCGACGAGATACGTGGCGGACTTGATCGTCCCAACCCGCTCGTCGCCCACGAAGGCCGCCGCGCGAAACAACCCGGTTTTGTCGAGTTGAATCGGCCCATCCACCCGCTGGCTCTCGGCGGTGGGCTCGGCGCCGTCGCGTGTGTAGCGGATGTCCACCTTGTCGGATGCCTCGGTGGTGATGCTCACCTTCACGCCGGCCTCATGAACGCCCGGCTTGGGCGAGAACTTCAGCTTCGACTCGACCGGCTTGGCCTGCTGCGGCCCGTCGTTGGCCGCACCCGGGGTGGGCGTCAGGAAAAAGCCAAGCTTTCCCGCCTTGGTTTGAGCGCGGCCGTATGTTTGGTCGGTGACCTGTTCGCCGTAGCGGACGCTGTCCACGACCTGTCCGTCGGGGGCGCTCAACTTTATTTCACCGCCCTCCTTGGCCAGTCGAAAGCTCGCGTGCAGTGTCGTCGGCAAAAAGCCCAGTCCGGCGATCAGGCTCATGTCGGAGCTGCCCCGGCCGGCATTCAAACCCGCGATGGCCAGCACGTTTTTGCCTTCGCGCAACAGGTTCACATGGGCCGAGAGGTCGAATCGGTCCGCCGTGCCGGCCTCGCGTCCTTCCGTGGCCATGCTGTTCGCGTTCAGTTTTCCGCCGGGGGCATTCGCCGCCGCGACGCGTGTGCCGTTCAGGTAGGCGACAAAGCCGTCGTCGAAATCCACCTCCAGCACCAGCGACTGTGACAGCGGCCGTTCCGGCAATTGAAAAGTGTGCCGCAGCACGACCATCCCGGTGCCGACCGGCAGCTCGGTGGCGTCGTCATCATCCCCGTAGCCGAACCCCGCTTGGCCAAGCGCAAACTTGCTGTCGTCAAAATCCACCGCAGTCCAGTCCTTGGCCAAGCCATCCCGACGAGACGGCACGCGGTACTTCCACTTGGCATCGGTCGCGACGAGTATCGACTTGAACGGCAACGTCGCTGTCGAGGCACGCAACGCCTCGGGGGAGAGAGCCACGCGATCCTGGCCGGACATCCAGATGAGTTGATAGCCGCCCGGCTCGATGGCGATGTTGGGCAGGGTCCATGCGCTTGGCTTGTCGCCGCTGCTCGAGAGCTGGAATTTGGCCAAGCGCAACACCTCGTCGCCGGTGTTGTGAAGCTCCAGCCAGTCGCTGCTGGCGCCGGTGTCATCCAGTGCACCGCCCCGGTTGGAGGCGAGCAACTCGTTGATCCGGATCGGATGTGTCTCGGCTTGGACGGAGATCATCCCTGCCAGCAGCACGGAAAAAGTGATTCGATGTAGCATGAGACTGATAAGCGGGGCGAAACCCTCGCCGAAACCCCGTAGCCCAGCAAGACCAATCCCGCTTGGCCAAGCGCCGGTCTGAAAGCAGCCTCGACCGCTGTCGATTCATCCCTGCTCAGTCGTCCGTCACCTCACGGCCACGGAGGCCTTGCTCGAAAGATAAATCATGTCCTTGTTGCCCGGCGACGGCACGACGAGGGGCATGGACCTGTTCTTGACGGGGGGCGTGGTGCGCGCATCCAGCCACTTGTGCGGCTCCGCATGGCCATCGGCAAACGAGAGGGTGCCGGCGCCGTTGTGATTGCTGGCGGGATAATCGATGATGTAAACGCGCGACTCGGCCACGCCGTCGTTCATCGCCACAGCCAAGTCCCCGAAATTGATGCTGTCCGGGTGTTCGTTGATGAAATTGTACGCGTTGGCATGCCCCATGACGTTGATGTCGGACAGCTTTCGGAAGACATGATATTTTTTCTTGGTGATGAAACTGAGCCAGTCGTTTCGCGAGTTCATCGCCTGGCTGAGGACAACGCTTCGAACGCGGCGAACCGGTTTTCCCTTGATCTTAACGACGCTTTTGTCGCCCGGACAAAGATAGATGCCGGGCGTCGAGGTGTAGGGTGCCAGCTTGGCATACTTCGGGTTCATCAACCCCTCGAGGTTCGTATTGTGCGGGTTGCCCGGGTTGTAATCGATGACGCCCCGGACCCAACCGCTGCCGCTGGCGGTCAGGTCGTTCCAGACCAGATTGTCGTCGTAGTCGTTGGCATACAGAATCCAGGCCAGGTCGAGCTGTTTGATGTTGGACAGGCAAACCGTGTGCTGACCCTTGCTTTTCGCCTTGGCCAAAGCGGGAAGGAGCAGGCCGGCAAGGATCGCGATGATGGCGATCACCACTAAAAGCTCGATCAGGGTGAACGCTCTGTCAGTTCGATTCCGAGTGCCCATTTCTTGTATGATCGATTACTCCATTTGCCTGTCCATTTTGGAGCAATTGGTGATCGTGTGCCGTTACTTTTTACCCGTTTTTATTTTGATCAACTTGAGGGCGCTGTCAGCGAATCGTTTGCCCAGCGTCTTGTAGCCCTCGGCCGAGTAGTGAAGGTCGTTCTCGATTTTTTTGCCCCGGCGATTGAGGCCGTCGTTCAGGTCGTCGGTATTGACCCAGCTAAACCGTTTGCTGGATTTGGCCACTTTCACCTGCTCCTCCCGCACCATTGTCCAGTGCGGGTATCGGCTGTTTTTCATATCGAAATCACTGAGCCGGCCGATCACGAAATTGACATCCTCCCGGCCAAGGTCTTTGGACAACTGCCTGTGCAGCCCCTTCAGGCTGGCACCGTATACCTTGCCCCAACGCATCTTCGCGTCGCGCTCGCCCTGCATCCAGATGAACGTCACCGTGGCGAGTTTTTGTCCCTTGATCTCCGGCCGGACCTTGCCCATCAGACGGTCGTACAGGTCGCCGGTGCTCTCCGGTTTTTCGCCCTCGGGAGATTTCCAGGCCTTCCACCAACGCTGGATCGGCTGGCCGCCCAGGGCATCCTGCACCACGATCACATTATCCTTACCAAGCGCCGCCTTTACCGCGGGCGTGAACGCCTCGTCCGGTCGGTGCCCCTGCATGTTGGATTGGCCCGAAAGGATGAACAGGTGCTTACCGCCTTTGGCCGCCCCGGCTGGTTGAAGCAGGGAGAACATGGCAGCAAACGCGATCGTAAGAAAACGAAGTGATTTCATGGCTCACGGGAGGTTCGGTGTTGCCGATCACGAATGCAACGGTTTTCCCGTCACCCCGGGGTAAACTCGCGAATGCTTGAATCGTCAGCTACCGGGACAACTCCCTAAGCTGGATGTTGCGAAACTTGACCCAGCCGGAATGGCCCTCAGCCCCGTAGGTTTGAAATGCGACCGCACCCGGCTCGAGCAGGTACGGCTTCGGGTTTTTGTGAGTGAAATCAACAATCTGATTGTTGATTTCACTCACAAAA
>CAJXAU010000285.1 GCA_913050205.1 uncultured Verrucomicrobiota bacterium | reverse complement strand
GCCCAGCTTAATCGCAGCCACGTAGGCGCCGCGGAAGCCGCTCATGGCGTAGGCGGTATTTTTGTCCGCAACGATCGAGGGGATGGCACTGACGGTCTGCCCGCCACATTGCCAGAGCAGTTTGCCATCGCTGAGTTGATAGCTGCGCACGGCCGTGGCGCCGTTGACGAGCACCTGCGTGATACCATCGTGGGAGATGACAAGCGGTGTGCACCAGCCGGTGGCTTCGTCGCGTTCACGCTTCCACTTCACCTTGCCGGTTTTCTTGTCGAGCGCGTAAATGTGTGAGTCGTCCTCCTGATCCCAGAGCAGCACGATGGTGTTACCGTGGAGGGCGGGGGAACTGCCTTCGCCGAAACTGTTCCGTGTGCGCATGTTACCGAAGTTCTTTTTCCACTGCACCTTACCCTTCATGTCGAAGCAATACAGACCGCGTGAACCGAAACTAACGATGATGTTTTCACCGTCAGTGACCGGGGAGGCGGAAGCGTAGCCGTGATCGCGGTGGTGCCCCTCGTGAGGCACGGCCGTGGTGGCCACACTGCGCCAGTTTTCCTTGCCGCTGTTTCGGTCGTAGGAGATCAGCACGAAGCGGAATTCCTCAGTCGGCTTACGGCCGCCACCGAATCCACCCCGGCTACGGCCGGAGCGCCCGCCGCGACTGCCGCGTTCGCCTCCACGGTTCCGGCTAAACTGTCGACGCAACTCGTCGCGAAGCGCGTTTCGCTCGGCTTCGTTCAATTCACCGTCGCCGTCCTTGTCGAACCGCTTGATCATGTCTTCGCGGTTGAATCCTCCGCCAAATCCCCCGCGGCTTTCCCGGCCACCGCGTTCGCTTCGTTCACCTCCGCGTTGTCCCCCGCGTTGGCGTCCCTCGGGGCGAGAGCCGCGCTGTGAACTGCGGCCGCCGCGGTCAGCGGACGATCCGCCCTCCGGCGTGGCCACTTTTTTACCGGTCTCAACAGCGGTCAGGATAAAGACCTGATCCTCCCAAATCACCGGGGTGGAGCTTCCCGAGCCGGGAACCTTGATTTTCCATTGGATATTTTTTTCTTCGGAAAACTCGGTGGGCGGATTTCCGCCCGGGGCCACGCCATTGGCCTGTGGGCCGCGCCATGCGGGCCAGTTTTCTGCGGAAACCATTGCGCTTGCGCCGATTAGTGTCAGGCCAAGCCAGAGTCGAGTCGTGTGTCTGATTTTCATGTCGATCCGACCGTAAGACTCCGTTTGTGTCCCGGAGGTTTCAAAAAAATCAGCGCGGCATTTTAAATTCAGCGCCGGAGAGTTAACCTTCGCGGCCATGACGGTTGAGGAGAATCTGGCCGGCGGCGAGGTGCGTTACGTGGATCGCCGCGATGGCGGGTTAAAAACGGAGGCCATTTACGGCGAGCGAGCGTTGCGCTGGGTGTACGGCAATCCGCTTGGCCGCCTTGCACAATGGCTGTTGCTCCGCCGATGGATCGTCTCCGCTTGGTATGGCCGGAAAATGGACGAGATCAAAAGCAGCCTCCGCATCGCCCCTTTTATCGAGAAGTATGGGTTGGATGAATCGGAGTTTGCTGAGCCGGCGAGTGAGTTTGTCACGTTCAACCAGTTCTTTTACCGCAAACTCAAGCCGGAAGCGCGGCCGGTGGATGCTGCGCCAGACTCGGTGGTGTTTCCGGCCGACGGTCGGCACATGGCGTTCGCGGATATCACCTCGGTGAACAGCTTTCTCGTCAAGGGACAGATGTTCGACCTGCAGCAGTTTATCGGGGATGCCGACTTGGCCAAGCGTTACGAGGGCGGTTCCATGTTGCTCTCACGGTTGTGCCCCGTGGACTATCACCGGTTTCATTTTCCCTGTGCCGGAGAGACTGGCGTGCCTCGCCTGATCAACGGGTGGTTGTACTCGGTCAACCCCATCGCACTCATTACGCGGCCGACGATCTTTTGGGAGAACAAACGTATTGTCACCGAGATCGATTCTCCCGCGCTTGGCCAAGTGCAATTCGTTGAGATCGGCGCGACAATGGTGGGCAGCGTTCGGCAAACCTACATGCCGGGGGATACGGTGGCCAAGGGCGACGAGAAGGGATACTTCGCGTTCGGCGGTTCCAGCGTGGCGGTGCTTTTTGAGAAGGGGCGCGTGCAGTTCGATGCCGACCTGCTTGAGAACACGGCCCGTGGCTTCGAGACTTACGCGAGGGTCGGTGAGCGCATGGGCCAAGCGCTTGGCCAAGCGTGACCGGATGAGGGTGAATTCCAGCGGCATTTCATGTAGAGTCCGTTTTTGGCCATGGCCTGATCATGTTTCCTAGATTGCTCCTATTATTCATCCTCATCCCGCTGGTGGAATTGTTTCTCCTCGTGGTTGTGGGTGGTCGGATCGGTTTGCCAGCAACCATCCTGTTGGTGGTGTTGACCGGTGCGTGGGGGGCGTACTTGGCTAAGAGTCAGGGTTTGTCGATCCTCGCAAAAATCCAATCCGAGATGGCAGCCGGTCGTGTGCCAACGACTGAATTGGTTGACGGCCTGCTTGTGTTGATCGGCGGTATCGTGCTGCTGACACCGGGCCTGCTGACGGATCTGGCTGGATTCTCGCTGATGGTGCCCGGTTTTCGAGCGATCCTCCGCGAGCGTGTGAAGGCGAGGTTCGCCTCGCAGATCGGCAACTTCAAAATGCACTCCCCAGGCGGAGCCGCCCCTCGCCCCGGCGATGAGCAGTCGAAAAAAAGCGACGATGTCATCGACGTGTAAGCCGTTGTACGGAAGCGCAAGCCCAAGCGGCTTGGCTTTTCTATCTAAGGGCGTGTACGCTTTGGTACGTGAAATATCTGAGCGCAGGAATCATCACGGCGTTGGCTTTGGTGGTGTGTGCCCCGGCAATGCAGTCGGCCGCTTGGCCAAGCTATCGAGCGGGGATGGAGCGCACGGCGTTCACAGGTCAGGCGTTCAACTTTAAATCAACTGCGACTTGGCAACGCGACCTCCCCGCTCCAAGCCCGGCATGGACCTCCCCGGCGAGGCGTAGTTACTGGCAGCAACTCGAGGATATTCGGCCGCGCGTTACCGGCGATTGGGCGAACCATGTGGTTGCCGATGAGACCCGTGTGTGGCTTGGCTCGAGTGGGGACGACACAGTCCGCTGTCTGGATGCTGGAGATGGCACGCAACTTTGGTCGTTCGTTGCTGATGGCCCAGTACGTTACGCACCCGTGTTGGCGGAGGGGCGACTTTATTTCGGGAGCGATGATGGGCATGTGTACAGTCTTGAGGCGTCGACCGGCAAAATGATTTGGCGCGAGCGGCTTGGATCGCGCGACTGGCGCATTCCCGGGAATGGCAGGATGATCTCACTCTGGCCAGTCCGATCGGGCCTTGTCGTGGACGCTGGCGTGGTTTACGCAACCGCGGGTCTATACCCATCTCAGGGTGTGGTTGTCGCTGCGCTCAACGCCACGGATGGTTCGTCTGTTTGGCATCAGAATCTGAACATCTCGCCACAGGGTTACCTGCTGGCATCACGC
>CAJXAU010000284.1 GCA_913050205.1 uncultured Verrucomicrobiota bacterium | reverse complement strand
ATGCAGATGAACGCGCCGGAAGTGTTCGATCTCGCCGGTGAAGATGAGTCAACCAAGCGCCTGTACGGCATCGGTGAAAAACATACGGATGATTTTGGCAAGCAATGCCTCATGGCGCGCCGCATGGCGGAGGCCGGGGTGCGCTACATTCAGGTCAACTACGCCGACGAGAGTACCAACCCGCGCTGGGATCAGCACAGCAACATGCCCAAGCACATGGATCATGCCCGCGCCACCGACAAGCCGGTTGCGGGGTTGTTGGCCGACCTCAAGCGCCGTGGACTGCTTGAGGAGACTCTCGTCTGGTGGGGGGGCGAGTTCGGTCGTACGCCGTTTTCACAGAATGCGGATGGCCGAGATCATAACCCACGAGGCTTCACCACTTGGTTGGCCGGGGCGGGTGTGAAGCCCGGCATTTCCTACGGTCTGACAGATGAACTCGGTGACACGGCCGTGGAAAACAAGGTGCACATGCACGATCTACACGCAACAATCCTCCACATCCTCGGGCTGGATCACGAAAAGCTGACCTATCGGTATGCCGGCCGCGACTTCCGGTTGACTGATGTCCACGGCAGCGTGGTGCACGACATCCTGTCCTAAATTTCCATCCGCTTGGCCAAGCGCTTGGCCATTTCACTTTTTTGATTCACCGAATCCGCCGCCACCGGGTGTTTTTATTATTACCCGGTCACCGGCTTCGAGCGACTCTTGTGCTGTAGCACCCAACTCAAAAACCGTTCCGTTGCGCTTGGCCAAGTGCTGTTCGCCCGGGCGACCCGCTTGACCTCCATTCATGCCGTAAGGCCCCTGTGTTCGGTTTTGTGTCAGTAATGACAGGGATACCGATTCAGTGAACACCAGTTCGCGGACGATTCCGTTGCCACCTTTGTTTTTACCAGGGCCGCCGGAGCCTTGCCGAATGGCGAACTGTTCGAGTCGGACAGGGTATCGCCACTCAAGAATCTCCGGGTCGGTGATGGCCGTGTTGGTCATATGCGAGTGCACTCCGTCGGCGCCGTCGAACCCGGGGCCTGCGCCGGTTCCGCCGCAGATTGTCTCGTAGTAACTGCAGTGATCGTTGCCGAAAATCAGGTTATTCATCGTGCCCTGGCTGGCAGCGACGATCCCGAACGGCTTGAGCAAGAGGTTCACGAGGCGTTGGCTGGTCTCAACGTTGCCGCCAACAACCGGGGGTGCCTTGGTGGGGTCATCGGAAAACTCCGGGTTCAGGAGGCATTGGGGAAGGGTGATCTCGACATGCTCAAGCAAACCTTCGTTGAGCGGGACCGGTTCATTGACCAGCAGGCGTACCACGTAAATGACGGCGCTTTGCACAATCGCCGGTGTGGCGTTGAAATTACCGGGATGAATCGCATCCGTTCCCGTGAAATCGATTTTTATTTTTGAATCCTCGACCGCAACGGAGGCGTTGAGGCTTGTGCCGTCGTCGAGTTTTTCCTCGGCACAATGTCGGCCAGTGGGGAGCGACTGAATCCTCCTTGCGATGGCATTGGCTGCCCGGTTGTGCAGGTTTCTCATCTGTTCAGCAACCCTGTCTGAGCCGTGATCGGTCGCCATTCGCTGCAGCGCCTTTGTTCCAAGCAGGTTCGCCGCAGCCTGAGCCTTGAGGTCGGCCAGATTGTCCTCGACGGATCGTGTTGGCCAAGGGGAAGTGGTCAGTTGGTTTTCGATGAATTCGAACTGAGCCTCGCCGTTTCGATAGAGAAAAGTCGGCGGGATGACCACTCCTTCCTCTGCAAGGGACTTGGCCAGCGGCGGCATGGAGCCGGGAGTGACACCGCCCAGTTCCGCGTGGTGGGCACGGTTGGCCACGAATCCCAACAGCGTTCGGCTTTCATCAAAAACCGGGCTGATAACGGTGATGTCCGGCAGATGAGAGCCGCCGTAGCCGGGATGATTCGTCACGATCATGTCCCCCGGGCCAAGCGCTTGGCCAAGCGCCGCCGAGCGGACACACAAGCCAAGCGCACCGAGGTGAACCGGAATGTGTGGGGCGTTCGTGACCAGTTGACCGCCGGCGTCGAGCAACGCGCAAGAGTAATCGAGTCGCTCTTTCACGTTGGTAGACACGGCGGTGCGCTGCAGCAGTTGCCCCATCTCCTCTACGATAGAGTTGAAACGATTGGTGAATAATTCCAATTCAACAATGGGCGAACGGTTCGCGCCGGTAATCGCTTGGCCGGTGGTTTCACGTTCCAGTTTGAGAGTGCCTTCCGAGCCAAAAGTCCCAGACCAATCGGCATCAATGCTGATGGTACAAAACCGGTCCTGCACGATCGCCGGTCCGCTGATCTGTGTTCCAGATTCCAGCGACTCCCTTTTGATGAATTCGCTGGAACAATCGATTTTACGTTTAAACTCGAACGATTCCGAGAGGGGTGGCGGCGGGTTAGTGGAGGCGATAACCCGGATGGAGACGACTTCGATCGATTTGTTTTCCGGCCAGTAGCCGAACAGGGACTCGTATCGCCTCCGAAACTCCGAACCCAAATCGATGCCTTCCCTGTAGTCGATTTCCTCCGAAGATTCCTGCCCCTGATGACGCAGCGAAACCATTCTGCGCCGGGTTGAAATCTGATCGGCTGAGAGCCCTTCTGCCTGCAGTCGACCGATCGCCTTTTTTTCCAGTGCTGCGATCGTATCCGAGAGATCGGCTTTCATCTCATCGAGAGGGCGCAGCACTTGTTGCTCGGCAAACCGTTCCATGACGGCTTCGCGTAAACCCCGGGCGCTGAGCAGGCCTGCATCGCTTGGGCAGAGGATGGTGGTGATCTCCAGTTTGTCGGCGATGGCGCAGGCGTGCTGCCCTCCGGCGCCTCCGAACGCCACCAGTGCGTAGTCTGCAGGGTCGTACCCCTCACGGATGGATATTTTCCGGACGGCATCGGCCATGCGCTCGTTGGCGATCTCGAGGAAACCAGCGAGCAAATCACCGGGTTCGGTAACCTCGGGCAGGGCACTGCGAATGGCCTCCAGTGCAGCACGAGCGGCCTCGAGATTTACCGGTATGCCGAATTGCCCCGGGTCTAGCCGGCCGAGCAAAAGGTTGACATCGGTCACTGTCAACGGCCCTCCCGCACCGTAACAGGCCGGCCCGGGATTTGCCCCGGCACTTTCCGGCCCGACGAACAATTCCTCGCCATTGAAGCCGCAGATGGAGCCGCCGCCGGCCGCCACGGTCTCAATGTTAAGCACCGGTGCCAGAACCCGCGCCCGGCCCACTTGATGCTCAAACTGATAATCGTATTCGCCATCGAATCGGCAGACATCCGTGCTTGTGCCGCCCATGTCGAATCCGATGATGCGCTTGTGACCGGCCTGCAACCCGGACATCGCCGCTCCCACCACGCCCCCGGCCGGCCCACTGAGCAGGCTGTCCTTGGCCCTGTATTCGTCGCGGGAAACCAGCCCGCCGGCACTTGTCATGATGCGAAGTTTCCTGTCTCGAAGCTGGCGATTCACCCCGTCGAGATACCTCGTCATGATCGGAGCCAGATAAGCATCGA
>CAJXAU010000283.1 GCA_913050205.1 uncultured Verrucomicrobiota bacterium | reverse complement strand
CGGCCGGGGAAGTACGGTGGGTCGTTTGAAAACCGCACACGAATTCTCCGGGAGATCATCGATGGCATTCGTGCCGATGGAAATTCCATCGATATCATTGTGCGGTTGAGTGCGTTCGACTTTGTGCCGTTCAGGCCGGCCCCGGGCAACTCGGAGTCCGGAAAACTCGGTCCGGGGATCCCGGAAGAGTTTTCCCATTGCCTGCCGTACCGGTTCGGTTTTGGTGTCAACCCGGACAACCCGCTCGAGTACGACCTGACTGAGCCGAATCAATTTGTTGCGTTGTGCGCCGAGCTTGGCGTCAAGTTAATCAATCTCAGCGCCGGTTCGCCGTACTACAATCCGCACATCCAGCGCCCGGCGGCGTACCCTCCGTCGGACGGGTATCAACCGGCGTACGATCCGCTCATCGATGTCGAGAGGCAGATTCAGGTGGTCCGGCGCATGCGCGAGGCGGCCCCGGCGGACATCGCCATCGCAGGGTGTGCCTACAGTTACCTGCAGGATTTTCTGCCGCACGTGACTCAATACATCGTCCGCGAAGGATGGGTCGACGTCATCGGCCTTGGTCGAATGGTGTTGAGTTATCCTGATATGCTGCCGGATGCCATGGCAAATGGCGCTCTGGCGCCAAGGAAGATTTGCCGGACATTCAGCGACTGTACCACCGGCCCCCGTAACGGCCTAATCAGTGGCTGCTTCCCGCTGGACGACTACTACAAAAAGCGACCGGAGTTCGATCGGCTCAAACAAATCAAGAAATCCATCTGACCTCGTGATGATGAGCCCGAGCGAATCAATCCCGGCGAAAGTGATGGTTCACCCGAGTCAGTTTCCCGGGGTGGTACAGCAACAACTGGTTGTGTCCCTCCGTGCCGGGCATGTGCCGCCCAAGTTTCTTTACGACAGTGTGCGCCAAACCCAAAAATGGCTGGAGGTGCATCAGGCCCATTCGCCTTCACGAACCAGTGAGGGAGTCTCGCGGATGTATGATGCAGTATTCGACACAGCGCTTGGCCAAGCGCAGAGAGGTGCGATGGCACTGGTTGGGCTGGGGTGTGGTGGTGGCCAAAAAGATACGCGCTGTCTGGCCAAACTGAAGCCAGGAGCTACGGAGCTGCACTACGTACCAAGCGATGTCAGCCAGGCGATGACACTTGTGGCACGTGAGGCGGCAGCGGCCGTTTTGCCGCTTGGCCAAGTGCACCCACTGGTTTGTGACTTGGCTGAGACGGACGACCTTGGCCAGACACTGGACGACATTTTGCCGGCAGAAGTCAAACGGGTGTACACGTTTTTTGGTATGATCCCGAACCTCGAGCCGGATGTGATTTTGCCCAAGCTCAACTGCCTGCTGCGCGGCGAAGACCAGTTGCTGCTCAGTGCGAACCTCGCACCCGGCGACGACTACCGTTCCGGGGTGGAGACCGTGCTGCCCCAGTACGACAATGCGGAAACGCGAGACTGGCTGCTTTCGTTTTTGGAGGGAATCGGAGTGCCTGCGGCGGTTGGGGAATTGGTTTTTGGCATAGAACCGATCGATGAGTTGCTGCGAATCGTTGCTGATTTTAAATTCGTCCAACCGCAAGTGATTACCCTCGGCGGGGAGCGCGTGGCGTTCGAGAGGGGGCAGGCGCTTCGTCTGTTTTTTTCCTACCGCCACACGGTGGAAACTCTGGCCAAGCGCTTGGCCAGGCACGGGTTGCAGATCGAGTGTAGCGAGATCGCCGGATCCGGGGAGGAGGGGGTGTTCCGGGTGGAGAGGGCCGGCTAATGGTCGCCGTGCTCGTCCCGCCGAACCTCGTCGATGGCGTCCGAGTAGGCCTTGAAAATATTGCCCTCCGGGATGACGCCGACGAGTTTCAGGTGATCGCGCGCGCTGACGACCGGCACACTTTCTCCGATAAAATCCTCCACCTTTTTCATCGCCAAAAAAATCGAGGTCATGTCGGTCAGGGTGACGTGCTCCGGCTTGGCCATGTCGCCCACGGATGGGTCGGAATCTGCTCTGGCCCGCTGCGCTTGGAGTAATTCCGGCAGGGTCACCTGGCCAAGGTACGTATCCTTGTTATCGACGATGTACGCCTCGGTTTGGTTGGCAGCGAGCAGTTGTTCCAACGTCTGGCTGCAACTCGTACCGGGATCGACCTGCACGAAGTCGTGAATGATATAGTCGCTGATGTTTCTTTGCTGTAGGACGACCTTGTCTTTGCCCAACGAAAAATCAAAACCGCGTGCGAGCAGTTGTACATCGAACAACGACCGGCCGAATAAGCGGGAGCAAATGATGTTTGAAAAGACGACGCTGATGAGGACCGCCTTGGCGAGATCGTAGTTCTCGGTCAACTCGAACACGACGAGGATGGTCGAGATCGGTGCCCCGATGACGGCACTGGTCACCGCCCCCATCCCGCAAATCGCGTAAAAAGACAGGTTCAGCGATCCGGGAACCATCGCCTCCAGTGTCAGTCCGAACAGTGCGCCGAATGTGGCCCCGATGAACAGCGCCGGACTGAATACCCCGCCGCCGAATCCCATCCCAAGACAGACTCCGGTCAGTATGGACTTACCGAGGCACAATACCGTGAGCAGCAGCACGGCCTTGAGTACGGCTTCCTTCGACTCCACGACCGACTGCAGCGTGGTCATGCCCCGGATATAGTCGAGATCGCCGGCACGCACCTGCTCGATGTTCAGTGTCGCGCGGGTGGTTTCGAGGCCCGCGCTGAGAAACTCCGGCACGGCGAGACAAATCAGGCCAAGCACCAGGCCGGCCAGAGAAGGCTTGGCCCAGATTGGCAGCTTGAGCTTGCTGGAAAGTTTGCCGGCCACGATCACGCCACGCATATAAAACAACGCCACTGCCGCCCCGGCCACGCCCACCAAAAGAAACGCCCCGTACTCGTATGCATGTTGAATGCTCACCTCGCCGACCTCCAACAGACGCGGCCGCTGGAACACCTCGGTCGCCATCACCTGACTGACGTAGGCGGAGATGGTGACCGGTGCAAAGGCTCGGATTGAGTAGTGTCGCAGGATCACCTCATGCGCGAAAATTACCCCAGCGATGGGCGCGTTGAACGCGGTCGATATCGCGGAGGAAACACCGCAACCAAGCGCGATCACCCCCAACCTGCGATGATCCGCTGTGACTCTTGCCAATAACGAACCGATCAGTGCCCCGAGGCTGGCAAGCGGTCCGTACATGCCGACCGATGCCCCGAAACCGATCGAGGTAAAACTGGTAACTGCCGCGATGAAGCCGTTGCGAACGGGAATTTTGCTCTCACCCGTCTGGGCGGCGAAGATGACATCCGGCAGGCCTTGAGGGCGGTTGCCCCGCAAAAACAGGAGCAACCCGCCGACGATGAGTCCGCCGACAACAGGCACAAGGACAGTGAACCACGGAAGCCGCTTGGCCAAGCCGTCCCCCTCGCGCGCCTCGGGGGCAATGTGCATTTGCTTGGTCAGCCAATCGATCCCCTCGACAAACCCAACCGAGGCCACCGATGCGACCAATCCAACGACCGCTGCGAG
>CAJXAU010000282.1 GCA_913050205.1 uncultured Verrucomicrobiota bacterium | reverse complement strand
TGCCACTCGACCAGGCCAACGCACGATCATCGGCACGCGAATGCCTCCCTCATACAAATGCCCCTTGGACTCGCGCAACGGCCGACAGTCCGACACCCCTGCGAATCCGCCATTGTCACTGGTGAAAACGACGAGCGTGTTCTCCGCTTGGCCAAGCGACTCGAGCGATGCCAGCAACCGGCCCATCGCCAAGTCCATCGCCTCAATCATCGCACCGTAACGGGTGTCATTAAGTCCACGGCCCTTCCGATTCTCATACTTTTTTAGCAATTCCTCCGGCGCCTGCATCGGCCAATGCACGGTGTAAAACCAGAGATGCACCATCCACGGTTTCGACTTGTTCTCACGAATGAAGCCAATCGTCTCGTTCACCAACCGATCTGGCAAATACTCACCCGGCTCACCGTCCGGCAGGGTCGCGATGCGGTACGGAGAGAAAAAACTCGGCGGCCCACCGTACGAGGCTCCGCCAATATTGATGTCGAATCCCTGATTCAGCGGTGAATGCGCATCCGCCACCCTGCCCTGTTTTCCGGCGCTGGGCGCGATGTGCCACTTCCCGAGAAAAGCGTTCGCGTAACCTGCCTCCTTCAACCGTTCGGCGATGGTTACGTGCTCCGGCCCAATCGCCGGCACCATGTCCGCCGGCTGCGGACGGTCGTCTTTCGGATAAAATTTACCCGGCAAGTGCGAAGTCATGTGCAATCGTGCCGGGGCCTGACCTGTCAGTACCGCCGCACGCGTTGGCGAACAAACCGGCGCTGCAGCATAGGCGTTGGTGAAGCGCATGCCCTGCTTGGCCAGCCGATCGAGGTGCGGCGTCTCCACCAGTTTATTCCCCTGACAGGCCAGATCC
Source organism: uncultured Verrucomicrobiota bacterium (assembly GCA_913050205.1). Taxonomy (GTDB): domain Bacteria; phylum Verrucomicrobiota; class Verrucomicrobiia; order Limisphaerales; family UBA1096; genus UBA1096. The sequence goes on along the minus strand of CAJXAU010000282.1, from coordinate 2,693 downwards.
ATCCAGCCCAAGTCATCCGCCATCACGAACAAAATATTCGGCCGTTTGGCCTCCGCCACCTGCGCTTGGCCAAGCGCAATCGGTGCCACTGTCACGAGCGCTAGTCCGATCGATCGAAAAAGGATCATACGCAGCGAAGAGTAAGGTTGCCTCATCGGGCGTTCAACATAACACTCCCCGCCCGCATGGACCGAGGCACGGCAACCAAGATTGGGGTCATTGGCGCTCTGTATTTTTCACAGGGCATCCCCAACGGGTTTTTCCGGCACACCGTCCCAGTGGTATTCCGGGACAGTGGCGTGTCGCTGGAGCAAATCGCGCTCTTTTACCCGGCTCTCTACACGCCGTGGATGCTAAAGTTCATTTGGACGATACTGGTCGACCGCTTTCATTCGGAAAAACAGGGCAAGTATCGCTCGTGGATTATTCCGCTCCAACTCGTCACCGCCGGGGTTATGGGAGGGCTCGCCCTGTGGCAGCTTGGTGACTCGATCGGCATGTTCGTGCTGGGCGTATTGCTCATCAATGTCTTCAGCTCGATGCAGGATGTCTCGACTGATGGCCATGCCATCTCACTGCTGCAGCACGGAGAACGGGGCTGGGGCAACGCGATTCAGGTCGGTACATTCTGGCTGGGTTACGTCGTGGGCGGCGGTCTGATTTTGATGCTGATTGGCACGCTGGGATGGAGCAACCTGCTTTTTGCAATGGCGGTGATCTACATACTGGCCACGATCCCCATCGCATTGAGCCGCGCCGGGCGGCCGAGTACCCCGGCGAACTTTCCGCCTATGAACAAATCGTTGGGAGGCATAGTCGAATTCATGCGTCAACCGAAGGTGCTCCGCATTTTCGCGTTGATCGCTGCGTTCCGATTGCTTGAAGGATTCATTCGCGCAATTCTGCCAACGATGCTCAAAGACTGGGGGATGGGCTTTGAGGAAATCGGGTTCCTACTGGGCATCGCCGCGCCGATCTCAGCTCTGGCCGGAGCCATTGTCGCCGGTGGACTGGCCAATCGGCTGGGCCGGCTAAAATCGCTGTTGATCTTCGGCGGGTTGCAGGCTTTGTCAGCGATCGGCTACCTGACACTCACTGCAAAAGGCATCGCACCATCGATTCAATTCATCCTGCCTGTCATCGTCGTAGACCATTTCATCTCCGGCATGACTACGGTCGCCCTGTTTTCCATCATGATGGACTGGAGCCGCAAAACTCACGGAGGCACCGACTACACCTGCATGGACTGCGTGGGTGTCTTCGCCATGATGTTCGGTGCTGGACTGAGTTACTGGCTCGCTGCCGAGGGTGGGTACGGCTTAAGTTTCGGTGTGGCGCTGCCGCTGATTGGCCTGTCTGTGTTTGCCGTTTGGAGACTGTACTCCATCATTCAGCAGGCCGAGCCGTGGCGCTCTCTCAGCCAGGCGGAGACCACAACCGCTTAACGCTTGGCCAAGCGCTTGGCCAAGCGAGTCAACGTCAGATAGACTCGACGCCCCAAGCGGAACGGTGTTGAATGCCGCCCCTGTTCCTATGTTGTTCACCAAAAAAGAATTTAATATGAAAGCCATCGTTTCCACACTCCTGTTTGCCAGCATTGGCGCAACTGCATTTGGCCAGAACACCACCAACTTCGCGCATATCGGGCACATCGATCGCTTCGAAGATGCGGTCAACGAACTCATTCCCAAGGATGCGAAGATCGAGGTGTTGTGTGGTGGCTTTGAATGGTCTGAAGGCCCCGTCTGGATTCCCGAGACCGGCAACAAGTACGGTGGCTTCGTCCTCTTTTCCGACATACCCAATAACGCGGTAATGAAATGGCAGGAAGGTGTTGGCGCCTCGGTTTTCATGAAACCAGCCGGCTACACCGGTGTAGCGGATTACGGGAGGGAACCAGGAAGCAACGGACTTGCGCTCGACGCAAAGGGCCGGTTGGTTATGTGCGAGCACGGCGACCGCCGCATCTCGGTCGTCACCAAGGGCGGCGGTAAAGTCACCCTCGCTGACCGCTGGCAGGGGAAACGCCTCAACAGCCCGAACGATTTGGCCATCCGAAAAAATGGGGACATTTTTTTTACTGACCCCATTTACGGCCTGCCCAAGCGAGCGAACGACCCAATGCGCGAGATCGATTTTTGCGGCGTTTACCGACTCCAAAAAGACGGTACCGTCACGCTGCAATACAAGGGAATGTCGCGACCAAACGGCATCGGTTTCTCGCCGGATCACAACACGCTCTATGTGGCCAACAGCGATGGGCGCGACCCAGTTTGGAGGGCGTTCCCAGTCGGAAAGGAAGGCAATCTCGGTGCGCCACGAGCCTTCTTCGATTCTTCGAAGGACGATCGTGTACCACGCAGTGGCGGTGATGGGTTGAAAGTCGATACCAAGGGCAATGTCTTCGCCACCGGCGCCGGTGGAGTGCTGATTCTTTCACCCACAGGCAAACTACTTGGCCGTCTTGTCACCGGAGAAAGTATCGCCAACGTCGGCTGGGGCAACGACGGCACGGTTCTTTATCTCACCTCGGACATGTACCTCTGCCGCATCAAGACCAAGACGAAGGGCGCTGGGTTTTAACACCTCACGATTCTATCCTTACGGAGAGTACCAACAGGGAATAGGCTGGACTCGCTTACATCGGGGCGATTCGCTCGGAACCAACATCGGTAGTGAGCAGGACATGGGCG
>CAJXAU010000281.1 GCA_913050205.1 uncultured Verrucomicrobiota bacterium | reverse complement strand
GCCCAAGCACCCCCGGGTCAAATCATCCTTCCACCTTGCTTTCAAAAATGGGGGCAAAATTTCCCGAAAAATTTATCATCGGGTTAAGTCAATTTACTGGAGTGATCTGCTTGGCCAATTGGCCAAGCTTGGCGGGGGGATTGCCTTGGCTTGTTTTGCGGATTGGGTGCTGGCTGATCTTTAATCGAAGAACCAGTAGACGAAGGAGCCGGGGGCGAGGTGCATGAGTGCCCAAGCGAGTCCGATGGAGATGGAGTAGGCGACGAGGTGCACGACGAATCGGCGGCAGCGGGGAAGGAAGACGAGTACGGCAATGATGAGGGGTACGGCGAACAGGGAGAGGAGCATATACCCGAAGTAACTCCAGACGAGTTCGGTGTGCAACGCGAAGAGGGGCGTCTCTGGGTTGTCGCCGATGGAATCCGGCCAGCGGCCCAGGCCGAGTCGAAGGTGTGCCGCGAGGCTAAAGTAGAGGAGCAACCACAGTGCCGCGGGGGCGGATGCCAACAGCACGCCGGTCTGGGTGATCCGGGACAGGGCCGGTTTGGTCTTCAGGGGGGCGGCGGCTTCAATCATACCGGTTTTGGTGGCTCCAGATGTTGTAGCGTTGGATGAGGGGTTGTGCCTTGTCGCCGGGATAGTCGCTGATGTGCCATGGCGCGGCTTCCCAGATGCGGGCGGTGCGGTCGCGGGAGCCGGTGACGATGCGTTTGCCGTCGTGGCTGAACACGGCTGAGTTGACCTCGTCGGTGTGGCCCTCGAGTGCAGCGAGTTGCTGGCCGTTTACGGCATCCCAGATGCGGGTGGTGAAATCCACGGAGCCGGTGACGATGCGTGAGCCGTCCGGGCTGTAGTCTGCGGTGGTGATCGCCTCGGTGTGGCCCTCGAGGGTGAATTGGACTTTGCCGGTTTCAAGATCCCAAACGCGTCCGATGTTGTCAGTTCCGCCGGTGACGATGCGAGTGCCTTCGGGGTTGTAGCGAATGCAGTTTACACGTGTGTCGTGCTGAAGGGTTGTGAGTGCCGCGCCGTTTGTGGCGTCCCAAAGCCGGACGGTGTTGTCGCCGGAACCGGTGATGACGCGTGAGCCGTCCGGGCTGAAGTCGATGCAGGTTACTTCGTCGGTGTGCCCCTTGAGTTCCAAAAGTTGACGGCCGTCTTCGGTGGCCCAGATCCAGCCTGAGACTCGGGAAGTGGAGGCGATTTTTTGTCCGTTGTGATTGAACCGGACGGCGTAGACCCAGCCGATGGCTTCCTGTTTAATCTCGGCGAGGAGTTTCATGTCATCGGTGTTTCGGATTTGCACCCGGTTGTCGTGAAACCCGATGCCGATCATCCTGCCGTCCCGGCTGTAGGAGACGGACCACACGCCGGATGGCAGGTTCTCGATCGTGCGGGTTTGGCTGCCGCGGGTGAGGTCCCAGATTCGCAGGCTTTTGTCCACGGAACAGGTGATGGCCTGTGTGCCGTCTGGGCTGATGGCGACTGAGTCAATTTGTCCGGTGTGTCCTTCCAGCACTGTATTGGCGGCGGTGGCCTGATCCCAAACCCTTGCGGAGCCGTCCTCGAATACAGTGATGATTCGGCTCTCGTCCGGGGTGAATGCCTCGGACTCCAGCACGGCATCGAACTCTTCAAGGATGGCAGGCGGTTCGTTTGTGAGTTCTTCGTCACCGGTAGGGGCAGGGGTATTTGTGGTGGGATTGGCATTGGCAAACACGGTCTGCACGGGAGGGAGATGTTCCTCGATGGTCTTGAGGAGTTTCCCATTGGCGGCATCCCAGATCCGGACCTTTCGGTTTTCGGTGATGGTGGCGACCTGTTTTCCATCCGGGGCGAATATGGCATCCTCGAGAAAATCGCTGTGGCCTTCGAGGATGGCGGTTTCATGACCGTCGGCAAGGTTCCAAATACGTGCGGTCTTGTCAAAGGAGGTGGTTACGAGCCGGTCGCCATTGGAGTCGAAGACAAGAGAGTTTATTTCATCCTCATGGCCCTTGAGCACAGCGAGTTTTTTGCCGTCTTGGGCGTTCCAAATATGGACCGTTTTGTCGCCAGAACCGGTTGCGATGCTCTCGCCATCGGGGCTGAAGGCGACTGCCTCGATCACGTCATCGTGCCCCTTGAGGACGTGAAGCAGTTTGCCATTTATGGAATCCCAGATTCGCACGATGGCATCCTCCGAACCGGTCACGAGGATGGAGCCGTCCGGGCTGTATGCCACTGAGTAGATGCTTTTGTTGACCCCCTCGAGCACGGTTAGCTGAGGGTTAACCTTTCGCAGGAGGTAGCCCCACTCGAAGTTTCGAAATCGTTCCGGGGCTTCAATCAATGCCTGGGTGGCAGAGCTGTAGTTTTTTTCCTTCGCATAGTTTGCAGCCTGCAAAACCTGGGAGCGGTATAGCCGTTCCTCGGCCTTGTTTTTCGCGGTGACCGCCTCGTTGCGATTGGCCACTGCCCAGATTGAGAGCAGACTCATGACGGCGGCAAGCGCGAGGGAGCTGGCGCCCATGATGGCAGCGCGACGATTTTTCCGGGCGAGGTCGCGTTGCTTGATCTCGTCGAAACCGACCCCCAGCAGGCCGGACAGGATTTTCATCAACGAATTGGCCTTGCCGTCCTTGCCGGGGCGGGCGTCGGCTGCGATCGGCTCGGCGGGCGTGTCGGTGAGATTCCCGTTTTCGTCGGCGATGAATTTGACCGCCGGCGGAAAGCATTCCTCGAGGCCAAGTTCCGGCTTTTCGTCGCCGTAAGGTTCCCCATCGACGATCAGGCAGACGATGCGGTTTTGCTTGCCCAGTTTCTTGAAAGTTTTGATCTCCTCGTTCACCCATTTGGACTTCGCGGAGTTCGGGGAACAAATCACGATGAGGTGGCTGGAGTTAATCAGGCCGTTCCGGATCATTTCGCTCAGGTCGGAGGCGGTGGGAAGTTCCTCCCGGTCACGAAAAATGGGGAAAAGCCGCTTGGGCACTGGCCCGTAGATCGTATCGCGTCCGATCAGGCCTTTTGGCACACGGTAACCCTCAATGCTGCGATGCAGCCAGCGACCCCAGTTTTCATCCCGGTGGGAATAGCTGATGAACGCTTTGTATTTGAAGGTGGACTCGTTGTTGGGCACGCGGATGGATAGTACGGTCAGAACCCATTTATGCAAGGAAGGAAGATGAGACTTTGGGCTATGATTGCCGGGTTCAAAAAAACATCAAATTGGGCCATTTTTTTTCGTGCATTCAACTTGCGATCTGTTAACAACTGCCCAACCAATGAAAGAGTCATTCACACGCAACTCAAGCCGGCACCTTGGCTTCGGTCGTTTTATCGTGCCTGCATTTTTGGCGACGACGGCAACCCTATCCGCGGTGGAATTCGAAAATGAAACCATTGAGGGAAGTCTGGATACCACGTTGAGCTTCGGGGCGTCGTTTCGCACGACTGCTGCGGATCTCGACAACATCGGCATCGCCAATGGAGGCAACCGCTACTCGGTCAATGGGGACGACGCGAACCTGAATTACGACACCGGTCTCTTCTCTGATGTGGCCAAGG
>CAJXAU010000280.1 GCA_913050205.1 uncultured Verrucomicrobiota bacterium | reverse complement strand
AACCTGAGGGTTGTTGATGAGAAAATCGCCCGAAGCACTACCGAACAACTCTAGCTCCGCCTCCGGCAACCAGTTTTTCCACATCCGCCTTGGTCGCCATTGACGTGTCGCCGGGTGTGGTCATGGCCAGTGCACCATGGGCTGCGCCGTACTGCACAGCCACCGCCGGGTCTCCGATTTCCATCAGCCCGTAAATTAACCCGGACGCAAAGCTGTCGCCTCCTCCGACTCGATCAAAAATCTCCAGATCAGGTCTGTGGGCGGACTCATAAAACTCACCTCCGGCCCAGCATATCGCCCCCCAGTCATTGACCGTTGCTGTTTTTACGGCTCGCAACGTCGTTGCTGTCACTTTGAAGTTCGGGAATTCGCTGACTGCCGTGTTAATCATCGCCTTGAATTTGTCCACGTCGATTGCAGAAATATTTTCGTCAACCCCCTCGACTTCAAAACCGAGACAAGCTGTGAAGTCCTCTTCGTTACCAATCATCACGTCAATGTATTTGGCAATCTCCCGGTTCACCTCCTGCGCCTTCTCCAGACCGCCGATGCTTTTCCATAGGGACGGCCGGTAATTCAAATCATAGGAAATAATTGTCCCATGTTTCCGGGCGGTCTTGACGGCTTCGATCACTGTCTCCGCCGTCGACTCGGACAATGCTGCAAAAATCCCTCCGGTATGCAACCAACGCACGCCTTGGTTCCCGAATATATCCTCCCAGTCGAAATCACTTGGCTTCATTTTTGAGGCAGCCGTAAGCCCTCGATCCGGCACGCCCACTGCCCCTCGGATTCCGAATCCACGCTCGGTGAAATTCAAACCGTTACGCACCTCCCGCCCCAAGCCGTCGAATGCCTCCCACTTAATCATCGAGGTGTCGACTCCGCCTTGCAGGATGAAATCCTCGATGAGCCGGCCAACCTCGTTATCAGCAAACGCCGTAATCACACCCGTCCGAAGTCCGAAGCAACGTTTCAACCCACGGGCGACGTTATACTCGCCCCCCCCTTCCCATACATCGAACCGCCTGGCTGTTCGCACCCGGCCATCGCCGGGGTCCAACCTCAACATAATCTCTCCCAATGAAATCTGGTCGTATTTGCACGACGCCGCATCTTTAACTTGTAGGACTGACATGGTTATTCCCGAAAGGGCGGGAAGATTCCCCAAATCCCCCGACGCCGTCAATTCGCAATCGAGTTTCGGCCGGAGAAAACACGCTTGCCGGCGATGAGTAGCGAGCCGACCGGCCCCGGGTGATCAAGAATTGCCTCCGAAACATCAGCCAAGGGATTTGGCAACGGAATGACCCCGAGGTTGGCCAAGCTTCCACCTTCCAATTGACCAAGCACATTCTGCAAACCAAGCGCAATCGCGCCATTCATCGTCGCCATCTCAATAATATCAGCCGCTGGTACCTTCGGATGCTGCCTCCGAAAAGTTCGCATTTCGTCAAACATGTTCAACTCCACAACCGAGCCCGCTCCCCCTGCACTGGCCAAGCTGTCCGTACCCAGACAAATGTTGGCGCCAGCCTTGGCCAAGCGCTCGTACTCGAACGGCTCATAGCCAAACCAAGCGTGACTCCTTGGACAGTGCACAACACTTGTTCCCGGCTTGGCCAAGAAGATACTATCCTCTGCCCCCAAATAGTTGGCATGGATCACCAGCGTGCGCTTGGCCAAGCCCCGCGAACGACTGACATGCTCGACGGGTGTCGATTGCCCACAATCCCCCGGATGCCTTCCCAGCGCCTTCATGTTTTCGCTCAACGCCCCTTCACCCGATGTGAACATCCGCCATTCATCTTCTGACTCGGCGACGTGAATGGCAACCGGCACATCATGTTCGTCTGCAAAACCGGCCACCTCGCTCAACAACCCAGGCGTGGTCGTGTAAGGGGCATGAGGGGAAAGTCCGGCAACCAGCGAAAAAGGTTTATTGTTCGTTAACTCACGCTTGGCCAAATCCAATGCAGATTCCTCATCGTTCTCATGAAAACCGATGAGTTCGGTAAACGGGCAAACTTGCAAAGGCGTTTGAGCGGCCATGCGAACGAACAACTCCGGGACAGATTCGATATTCGCGACCGTAGCACATCCGGTTCGCACCAGCATCTCAGCCCCGTTCAGCCAAGCTGATTCGTGATCCTCCAACGTCAGCGAGCGCTTTATCTCGACGATCTGCTTAACCCAATCCGCGAACGATTCCCCCGGACTCAATTCCCCCGCCAACCCGGTGAAATCCAGATGACAATGCGCGTTTACAAAAGCCGGAAAAATGATCGATTCACCAAGGTCGACCAATGATTCCCCCACCCCCGGCAGTACGTCGTCGCGGTGACCTATCTGTCCGATTTTGTCACCGCAAACCTGCAACGCACCATCCCGTATGATGCGTTCTTTTCGAGCCCAGATTGCTCTTGCCCGAAGTATCATTAACTAATGGCACACTCCATCAGACGCCAGCCATCTGCAACTCCTCCTTCGCCTTCGACGCACCGGAGTGATGGCGAGTGATGATTTTATTGTGCCGCTTGCGGAGTTGAGATTGAATTTTTTTTGTGACCAAGTCGATCGAGGCATAAAGGTCATTTTCGTAATCCTCAGCAAACAAATTTGCCCCCTTGAAATAAAGATGGATCGCGCACTTGTACTTGTTTGTGGGTAAACCAACGTGATCTCTCTCCAGATGAACCCGCGCCTCCACTGCTCGTTGGTTCATGTGTTCGAGTTTATCGATGCAGACCTGAACATGTTCCTTGATCGCATCGGTGACTTCTACATTGTGGGAATCGAGAACTAATTTCATCGAGTTCAATTGTGCCTTTTTTGGGTCGCTATTGCGAGAAAAAGATTCGGGGCAAACCGGCATAATTCATGCCATTTTCGATAAAAAAAAGAGGAGAACGAAAATCAGGGAAAATCCTTATTTTCCCTCAGGTTTTGGCGCAGATTCGGGGCTAACTTCCAGCATGATCGGCAACGAAATCAGCCGGTATGTCACGTCCCGCTTTTTGTCGCTCTTTTTACCATTTAAGGGCGGGTAGTAGTATTTGCCCTTCACAGTGGATTCCAAGTGGAATTCATATCGCCCGGCAGGCACTTTCAACTTGGCCAAGTCGATCTCCAATGTCGCCTCTTTTTGATCCTTCTTCACTTCCAGTTCGCCAAGTTTGTCCAGATGCGATACCCCGTAGGCCTTTAGCTTGAAGTTCGCAGTAAACTCGCCATGCCGCTCTATACTAAGCGGGATCTTCACTTTTCCGTTGACCACTCCTTTGTACGCCGCTTGGCCAACCGGAGTGACACGCACCGGTTCGGGATCGATTTCACTGACCGACAACACACTGCCCTTGGCCAAGCGAGAGAGGACTGGTTCGTTGTTGTAATCCCCCACTCGGTGGCGAGTAACCATTGTCACCGCCGGCACGTCCACCGAGGTTCCACCGATCTCCGCTTGACCACCGAAATGAATCTCGCCGGCAAATGGCTTCTCACGACCCTCGTTCATCAGGTGAGCCGTGATGGCTTTTTGCCCCTGTTTAAATTCG
>CAJXAU010000279.1 GCA_913050205.1 uncultured Verrucomicrobiota bacterium | reverse complement strand
TGCCCCCGGTGAAGCCGGTCACGGCCGGGCTGCGGCCGGTGAGCATCGCGTAACGCGATGCGCCACAGGTCGGCACCTGCACAAAGTGGTTGCGGAACACCATGCCGCGCTTGGCCAAGCGATCGATGTGTGGCGAGGTCGCATGGTCAACACCATAGCAACCAAGTTCCGGCCGCAGGTCATCGACGGCAATGAAGAGCACGTTCATCGGCTTGGCCTCGGCCGCGTACGCTTGGCCAAGCGCAGTGACTGACAATGCCGTCAGAAGGAGAAATCGGGTCATGGATCAAATATTTACGTCACCGCCCGGTTTGTCGCCAGACCGGAGGCCAAGCGACTCGCGAATCTCCGCCAACTCAGTGCGGATGCCGTTTTTGAAAAAGATGATGTCCGCCTTGTGGATGAGCAGGTTGGCACCCATGTTCACGAATCGCGCCTGGCTGGCGATGTCCCCCCAGGCGTGGATGCCCGCCCCAACACCCTTGGCCCGGGCCTTGGTGAAAATAGTCTCGGCCGTCTTCAGGAATGTTGGATCGTCATATTGCTCCGGTACACCGAGGTTGGACGACAGGTCGTGGGGGCCAATGAGTACCGAGTCGATGCCCGGCACGTCGAGAATGCGATCGAGATTTTCCACCGCCGGCACACTCTCGATGTTGATGATGAGCAGATTGTCCTGATTAAAACCGGGCGCATACTCGCCGAGCCCGCCCGGCAACGGCTGGCCGGCGAGGGCGTCTTCGAGTCGTTGCCCTTTGAGCGGCCGGAGCTTTGAGGCGCCGCGGAGTTGCCGTACCTGCTCGACCTGCTCGATGTACGGTGCAACCACCCCGGCTGCACCATCGTCGAGCACCATCGTCGCCTCGTATGGCGAGGGTGAGACGATTCTCACAAGTGGAGGCAGGCCCATCGCCTTGTACGTACGACACATCCACGAAACCTGACTGCGATCGAGTGCAATGTGTTCGGTGTCGATGAACACAAAATCGAGTCCGCTGTCGCCAAGCACCTTTGGCCAAAACGGTGACGGCGAAACGATCAGCGTGCCAAAAACCGGACCGCCGTTGTGCAGTGCCTCTCTGAGTTCGACCGGTGTCATGTCAGCAATCCACCTCCACCGGTTGCCCGGTTTTGCCGGACTCGACGGCAGCGAAAACCGTGGCGGCAATGTCGCGACCGGCCTTCGCGTTAAGGATCGGCTCGCTGCCGGTGTCGAGTGCCCTTGCAAAATCGTCCATCAATAAAAAATCGTTCTCGTTGGCGATGCGTTCGTTTTTGAATTCCAATGGCGGCTGGTCGCGGTAGTAAATGCTGACCTCCGGTCGGGCTTCGGTGATCACCAATCCGCCCTCCGAGCCGATGACGTGAATCTTGATCTCGCCGATGTCCGGGTGGCTCGCCGCACCGATTCGGCCGATGCACAACGAACCAACGACCCCTCCGCCCAACTCCAGCGAAACGGTGGCGAGGTCGTCCACGTCATTGTCGACGTTCGCCTGATGAAAATGCGTTGCCGTCCGGGCAAACACGCGCTGCACATTTTGACCTGTCAACATGTGTATGTAGCCCAACGGATAGATTCCCTCGATCTCCAGCTCGCCCATCGCCTCCTTACCCACGCCGCCGTCCGAACCGTCGGCGTGCGCCTCCATCTGCCGGTCGAGCCAGTTGATCGGAGGATCACCCTCCGCGCGCGAGCCCTTGGGCGGACCGGCATTTTTCGAAAAATAAAAATCCACGTGGATCGCCTGCAACTCTCCGATCGCCCCGGAGTCGATTGCCTCCTTCGTCTGGACGACTGCCGGCAGATAGTTCCGGTTCCAGAGCAGGAATTTCACGTCATTGCGTTGAACCGCCTCAACGAGCCGATCGCACTCGGACAGGCGGGTGGACATCGGCTTATCGGCGATTACGTGCAAACCGGCATCGGCCGCACGCACAGCAAGATCACAATGCCGCTCGGCCTCAGGACTGACCGCCGCCATGTCGAGATCATACTCAGCAATCGCCTTGGCCACATCGCGCACATACGGGATGCCAAACTCGTCGGCAAACTTTTGATTGCGCTCGTGCACCCAATCCGGCTGGTCGGCGTCATCGGTCACCACAACCAACTCGAACCGTGGATGCGCCGCCACGGCACGCGGCAGATAACAATGCTTCACCACGCTGAACACGCCGGCCCGAAATGTTTTCGTCTCCGCCACCTCAGTTGCCCTCCTTCCCACCGATCACCTGTCGATTGTCTGCAGATTCCAAAATCTGCTCAACGACCGCGACGGCTGTCGCCGTATCGGTCGGGGTCACACTTGGCTCGCGTTGTTCGCTGATGGCATCGACGAACTCCTGCAACTGCCCGGCAAGGTCGGCCCGACCTTGGCTGGTACGGATCGCATTGGGCTGACCGCCACTGTAAAGCAGGTTCATATTGTGATGATCATCCGCATAAGCCGCGCCGGTGCCACCGATCATCGTCAGTGAAAAATAATCCCCGCCGCTTGGAAGCGATGCAGCGATGTCGATCATCGCCATGCCATCGTTTGCGAACCCGAGGTGAAACTGAATGTACCCCGGATTGGCCGCAGACTGCAGCGACCACACGGACTCCGGCGCACTTCCAAAAAGCCAACAGGCAAGATCAGCGTCAGGCAGGATCCGCTCAGCCTGCGATTCCACATCGGCTCCCGGTGGCAGCCAACGGTGAATGCGCAGCAGCCCCGCTTGGCCAAGTTTGCCGGAGTCGATGCTGCGCTTTACCGATTGAATTGATGGCAAAAAGCGCCATGGATGTGCCGGCATTAACAGCGAGTCCGCTTGGCCAAGCGCGGTGAGGTTGCTGCCGGCTGCGCCAGCAAGAACCGGTTTGCCAAGCGACGAAGCCGCCTTGGCCAAGCGCCCGGCTGTTGCCTGATCGGCGGCGATGACGACGGCATCAAACACGTCCGCCTGATTGGTAAACAGCTCCTCCGCAGAAGTCGCTTCCGTCACTTGGCCAAGCGCTTGGCCGGAGCCGCCGGAATCCAACGGCGCGAATGCCGTCCACGCCGCGCGGTGCAGCCGGGTGCTAAGTGCGCCGTAAGCCTGCGCCGTTTCGGCTGAGCTAATAAGAGCGAGACGAATCATGATGGTTGAGTCAAAACAAGTGGGGCGGGCAATGTCTCACGCCACGTGCAGGGGGCCAAACCAATTTGTTGCACCGCTGCATTCCCGAGCGCATTATCCGCGGCCACCAACCAAGGACAAACCGTGTCTACACAAAACTCAAACTCCACGAACACGCTAACGCAGGCCGGGCGCTACCTGATTGTAATCTCCGCATTTCTCGGCTGGTTCTTCGCCGGATGGCATCTGGGCATCAACACTCTGGCTATGGGTTCAGCCGCGAAAGACCTATTGAGAAACACGGGCCAGTACGAAGTGATGGAGGTGGATCGGGAAGCGGCGGCGGCACAGATCGAAAAGGACGGAAGTGGCGATGCGGAGGCGTTGGCCAAGGCCTCCGCCGATAAACGGCTAAATACCGACAGCAGTCCCTGGTTTGGCTACTACGTCTGCGCGCT
>CAJXAU010000278.1 GCA_913050205.1 uncultured Verrucomicrobiota bacterium | reverse complement strand
AACATGTTTAATTTACCGCCATTGACACTGGTGGTGTATTCGTTGAAACCGAGATCGGTTACCACTTGATCCAGTTTCACGAGTAGTGGAGTTCCATCTTGGGTTGATCCACCCAAGCCAAATTGTGGGATGGGGTTGCCTGTCAGGTTGAGTGAGATGAAAACAGCCGGAACGGTGTAGGCGAAAATGAGGACGACATATTGGGCGATCTGCGTATACGTGATCCCTTTCATCCCGCCGAGCACGGCGTAGAAAAAGACGATGCCCATGCCAACGTACAAACCGGTGTTGTAGTCCGTCTCGAGAAAACGGGAGAACGCAACGCCCACACCTTTCATCTGCCCAATCACGTACGTGACGGAGACGATGATGAGGCAGATAACGGCAACGATGCGGGCGGTTTTTGAATAGAACCGTTCACCGATGAATTCCGGCACGGTGAATTTTCCGTACTTGCGCATGTACGGTGCGAGCATCAACGCCAGCAGGACATAGCCGCCGGTCCAGCCCATAAGGAATACTGATCCTCCGTAGCCTGCGAAGGCAATCATTCCGGCCATTGAGATGAACGAGGCGGCACTCATCCAGTCGGCAGCAGTGGCCATGCCGTTGGAAATGGGGCTGACACTTCCGCCGGCCACATAGAATTCCTTCGTTGAGGAAGCCCTGCTCCAAATAGCTATCCCAATATAGAGTGCGAACGACAGGCCGACGACGATATATGTCCAGGTTTTAACATCCATTGGTCTATTCTCCTGTTATTCGTTGTCCGCAAACTTGAATTCGCGGTCGAGTTTGTTCATCTGTCGCACGTAAACAAAAATCAGGGCGACAAATACGTAGATCGAACCCTGTTGGGCCATCCAAAAACCGAGTTTAAAGCCACCTAGTTTGATTTGGTTCAGCTGCTCGACAAAGAGGATCCCGCAGCCGAATGACACGACAAACCAGATCGTCATAAGTATCGCCAGTATCTTTAGGTTCGCCCGCCAATAGGCTTTGCGGCGTTCCTGTAGGTTGAGTTCGTTTTCCATGATTTTAAAATTGATTCTCGAGAGTGCTCCAGATTTCGTCGCTGACGGTGTCAGGTGTCCCGGTTGCGTTGATGACGCGATACCGGTCCGGTTCCGCCTTGGCCAACGCGTGGAATCCATCGTGTACACGCTGGAAAAAAGGATCGCCGGACCGGTCAAATTGATCAATGGACTCGCCGGTTGCCGATTGACGCTGAGCCACCCGTTCGGCACTGACGTCCAACGAAATGTCGAGCAGCAGGGTAATGTCCGGCTTGGTTTCGCCGACAGCCAGCTCGATGGCGGTCGACACCCGGGCCAAGTCTATCCCCCGGCCATAGCCTTGATAGGCCAGCGATGAGTCAAAAAAACGATCGCATAACACCACCTTACCCTCATTGAGGGCGGGGCGAATCTTCTGCTGAACCAATTGAGCCCGGCTGGCGTTCATGAGCAGCAACTCGGTGTCGGGGGTGATGGGGGCATCGCCGGGTGGGTGCTTCACGGTTTCGCGTATGGCTTCTCCGATGGCAGTGCCTCCCGGTTCACGGAGTTGAACCACGTCCCTGCCGAGCTTGGCCAAGCGCTTGGCCAAGCGCTCAATCTGGGTGGATTTGCCACATCCCTCAATGCCTTCAAACGTGATAAACTTGCCGCTCATTTAAGGGGCAATTTGCCGGGCTTGGCCTCGGTTTTTGCAGCAGCTTTGATGGCTTGTTTAGTCTTCAATTCCCTCGGGAAGATTCGGGTCAGATAAATAACGAGTGACTTGATCTGTGATTCATCAAGTGGGCCGCCATGCTTCTTCGCGAAGGCCGGCATTAGTGTGCCGGGTTTGCTGTCCCGAATCCATTGATCCCAATAGGCACGATCCTTCCCCTTGGCCAAGGTGCGAAGCTCTGTGACAAAGGGCGCACGTTTTTTTGCGTCATGACAAATCCCGCAGGCGGTTGCATAGAGTTGTCGGCCGCGCTTGCCCTCGGTTGGTTTGACGTGGCACTCCACACAACTGTTTTGGAAAACAGCCTGCCGGTTTTTTGCCGCGAGCTGTAGGTTTGCAGCACGTTCCTCCTCGGTGCGTTCGCGGGTGGGGATGCCGGTCGAGTTTGCGTCCGCGCCGATTGCGATCTTGGTTGTCAACACGACAGTACCCTCATTGGTGACGAGCGTGGTCTCTTTTTCGATGATGCCTGCTTTTCCCCGGACGTCCATCGTGATGGGAATACTTCCCCTCTGCCCCGGTTTAATAATCCAAGGTTTCTGTGGCAGGGTAGCGATGGTGCAACCACATGACGTGAACGCCTGATTGATGCGAATCTCCTTTTCGGTTGCGTTTTTAAAATGAAACTCGAAGGCAACGTCCAGTTCGTCCGGCCTGGATTGATGCCGCTTGCCCAGTGAATCCCACAAAAAAACCTTTTCGACGGAAGGCTCTTTTTTTTCGCCTTTCTCGAGAAATTTGACACCCGCGGTAATAGTCTCACCGTGTGACAGCATGAGAATGAGCAGGGCGATCAAAACTGCGATGCAGGATTTCATATTCGTCTTTGTTTTGGCGCGAGTCGCGGTGCCGGTTTTATCAATGAAATTAGGGGTGAAAAGCAACACCGGATTAATCAGGCACCACCGGTCGGCTCATCTCGACGCTGACCCAGCGGGTGTCTGGCAGGATGAATTTTTTGACGATCACCCGAACGGAGCTTGGTTTGAAGTCTCTGAGGACTAGTTCGCATATGTCATCGGCGAGTGCCTCGATGAGTTTCCATCGGCGCGCTTGGCCAAGCGCTTTGACTGCTTGGCTGACGGTAAAGTAGTCGATGGTTTCGGTCAGGTTGTCGGTGGCAGCGCTTGGCCCCAAGTTCATCGCCATTTCGATGGTGATGAGGAGTTTCTGTGGTTCGGTTCGTTCCTCGTCTGGCACGCCGACGTGAAAACGAACCTCCAAATCCTCGATGGTTATTTTGTCAGTCATGCGCGGCAGCGTGTTCAAGGGAAAGGACGGTCTCGAGCAGCACTTGCGTAGGAAGGTTTAAGTCGAGATTCAGTGCTTCTTCTATCGAGACCCAACGGTATTCCTGTGCCTCATCGTTCAACGTGATATCGGTTTCCCCGACGGTATGGCAGGTGTAGTTGAGTAGGACGAAATGTTCCGGGCGATAAAACTCCTCAGATTCGATGGAATCCTGTGACAGCACGAACTCAATTCCGTTCACATTGAGGCCGGTTTCTTCGGCGATCTCCCGCTGCAACGCTGCCGTGGATGATTCGCCATATTCGATCTTCCCGCCGGGGATGCCCCATTTGCCGGACCATTTCTCGGTTCGGATCATCAGCACTTGGCCAAGTGGATTGTAGATCAAGGCTCCGACGGTGGGGATGGGGCGTCGTGTTTTTTCGTCGCAACCAGCCGAAGAGGGGAGTGACATGCCGTTGCTTTCGAGAGACTGTTGCAGTTCGGCCAAATCGTTGGTGATGATGTTTGGATTGCTTTCTTGGAGTTGGCCAAGCGTGTTGTATCCGGTGAGTAACGCGGCGGAATGTATGCCACC
>CAJXAU010000277.1 GCA_913050205.1 uncultured Verrucomicrobiota bacterium | reverse complement strand
CGGTTACCATGCTGGTTCAAGCCCGGTTGACACCGATCTCCCCCACCATGGATCCTATGCAACAAAAGATGATGAAGTACATGCCGCTGATCTTCATCGTGATCCTGTACAACTTTTCCTCTGGACTGACTCTTTACTGGACCGTGCAGAACATGCTGAGCATCCTTCAAACCAAGCTCACCCGAAACATCGTCGTCGATGTCCCGGGGGCGAACCAACCCAGTTCGGCCTTGGCCAAGCCGGTTAAGGCCAAGTCAAAGACCAAGCGCAAAAAATAATTTCCCACCATACCATGAGCGAAACTACCCAAGATCCAAAGGCCCTTCTCGAATCCATCCTCAACAACCTCGGCTTCGAGACCACCGTTGAGGAGAAGGATAAAGACGGCAGCAAGGTACTCGACATTCAGGCTCCGGAAGATTCCGGACGGTTGATTGGCCGCAAAGGCCAAACCCTTTTCGACCTTCAGTACATCCTCAACCGCATCCTTTTTCAGCAGGATGAGAACGCTGAGAAGGTGTTGGTCGATGTGGCCGGATACCGCTTCAGCGAACAGGACAAACTGGTCGATAAGGCGATCAAGGCCGCTGATCAGGTACGCCGCTGGGGCGACATTGTTGAGCTTGAACCGATGAACTCCTATGACCGGCGTATCATCCACAACGCGCTCAAGGACGATCCCGATATCGAGACGCACAGCGTCGAGGTCGACGGAACCCATGACAAGGCGATCATTCTTCGCCCGAAAAACTAAGCCACCTATTCATGCGCTTGGCCAAGCGCTTGGCCAAGCGGACACCGCCCAAATGGAATCCGCCAAACACGACGTTCAGCGTAAGACCCTCGAAGAGCGCAACCAGATGAGCGACCTCGAGCGGTTGCGCCACTCCTGCGCCCATGTGCTTGCCACCGCCGTGCTTCGCCTTTGGCCCGACGCCAAACTCGACATCGGCCCGCCTACCGCGGAGGGATTCTACTATGACTTCGACCTCGAGCATCGTTTTTCACCCGAAGATTTCGAGGCCATCGAGGCCGAGATGAAAAAGGTGGTAAAGGAAAACCAGACGTTTGAGCGCAGTACAAAAACGCGCGAAGAGGCCAAGGCCTACTACGCTGAGCGCGGCCAAACGTTCAAGGTGGAGCGCGTCGACGACATTCCGGAGGGTGAGGAGATTTCGTTCTACCAAAACGGCGAATTCGTCGATCTTTGCGCTGGCCCACACGTGATGCGCACCGGCAACATCAAGGCATACAAACTCTTGCGAGTCGCCGCTGCCTACTATCGTGGTAACGAAAAAAACCCACAATTGCAGCGCATCTACGGCACGGCCTTTAAAAACAAAACCCAGCTCAACGAATGGCTGGAGGCACAGGAGGAGGCCCGAAAGCGCGACCACCGCAAGATCGGCCGTGAGATGCAGCTGTTCACGTTCGACGACGACGTCGGCCCCGGTCTGCCGCTCTGGCTACCCAAGGGCACGGTACTCATCGAGGAGCTGGAGAAACTGGCCAAAGAGACGGAATTCGAGGCCGGCTATGAGCGTGTGCGCACGCCACATCTCGCCCGCGAGAACATGTACAAAACCTCGGGGCACCTCCCCTACTACGCCGAGAGCATGTTCCCCCCGATGGAGGTGAAGGATGATGATCCGGACAAGCCAACCGACCGGATTTATCTCAAGGCGATGAACTGCCCGCATCACCACAAAATTTTCTCAGCCGTGCCACGCAGCTACCGCGAACTGCCGCTGCGCCTAGCCGAATACGGCACCTGCTACCGCTACGAACGTTCCGGCGAACTGATGGGGCTCATGCGTGTGCGCTCGATGCAGATGAACGACGCGCACATCTATTGCACGCCGAAGCAATTCGCCGACGAGTTTCGCGCTGTCAATGAGATGTATCTGAAGTACTTCAAGATTTTTGGTTTTGAGAAGTACAGCATGCGTTTCAGCACACACAGCCCGGAGCGGCTTGGCGATAAATATGTCGACGAGGCGGAGTTGTGGAAACAAACCGAAAACATGGTGCGAGACGTCCTAGTGGAGTCCGGGGTTGATTTTGAGGAAGTGCCAGACGAAGCGGCGTTTTACGGCCCAAAGATCGACGTGCAGGTCTACAGCATCTCCGGCCGTGAATTCACCATCGCCACTAATCAAGTCGATTTCGCCGTGCCCAAACGCTTCGGCCTCGAGTACAAAACCCGCGAAAACACGACGGAGATTCCCCTCTGCATTCATCGTGCCCCGCTAGGCACTCACGAACGGTTCATCGGTTTTTTAATCGAGCACTACGCCGGCAACTTTCCACTTTGGCTGGCGCCGGATCAGGTTCGCCTTCTGCCATTTGGCGACGACCAAGTCGAGTACGCCAAGGAGATCGTCACCCAGCTTCGCAGACAGGAGGTGCGAGTCAGCCTGGATACGACATCGGACAAGATCGGCGCGCGGATTCGCCGGGCTGAGACGGAGAAAGTCCATACCATTCTGCTAGTTGGCCAACGGGAACAGGAGGCCGGCAACTTGGCCGTCCGCGAACACGGAAAGGGCGACCTCGGGGCCAAGCCAAAGGCCGATGTGATCAACAACCTGCTCGAAAGAATCAAGACCCGCCAAGGCTGACCGCGCTTGGCCAAGCGCCCAATAATTTCGAATATAATGAAAGTACTTGTCTGCGACCCCATTTCTCAAACTGGGATTGAGCACCTGCAGCAACAGGACGGTCTGGAAACCATCGTCCTCGACCGCTGCCATTCGGAGGCCGAATTGCTGCCGATCGTTAAGGACGTCTCGGCCATGGCCGTCCGCTCCGAAACCAAGGTCACCAAGTCAATTCTCGAGGCGGCGCCCGAGATGCGCATCGTCGGCCGCGCCGGGGTCGGTGTGGACAATATAGACATCGAGGCCGCCACCCAAAATGGGGTCATCGTGATGAACACCCCCGGCGGCAACACGACTGCCACCTGCGAGTTGACGTTCTCGATGATGATGGCCCTCGCCCGGAACATCCCGCAGGCACACGGCTCGATGGTTGCCGGTGAATGGAACCGCAAGGCATACAAGGGGGTTGAGCTTTATGGGAAAACACTCGGCGTGCTTGGCATGGGCCGCATCGGCGGTGAAGTCGCCCGGCGTGCCGTGGCGTTCGGCATGCGCGTGCTGGCCTACGACCCATACATCACCCCGTCCCGTGCAAAGGCACTGCAGGTCGAGTTGTCGTCTCTTGAAGACATTTATACAGCCGCGGACTTCATCACCGTACACATGCCAATGACCGAAGAGACCCGTGGCATGCTGAACAAAGACACCTTCGCCACGATGAAACCCAGCGTGCGTCTGCTCAATTGTGCACGTGGTGGCATTATCAACGAGGCCGATCTTTGCGACGCGTTGAAGGAAGGTAAGATTGCCGGGGCCGCGCTTGATGTTTACGAAAGCGAACCGCTCGCCAAGGACTCACCCCTCCGCGATTGCCCGAATTTAATTTTAACCCCGCATCTTGGTGCCAGCACGGTGGAGGCACAGGACAACGTTGGCCTCGAGGTTGCTCAGGGAATCTCCGACTACCTGCT
>CAJXAU010000276.1 GCA_913050205.1 uncultured Verrucomicrobiota bacterium | reverse complement strand
TCGGATCGATTGAGACAGATGAAATCTGGCGCTCTACTCATCAATACCGCCCGCGGGCCGTTGATCGATACGGAAGCGTTGGCCGCATCACTGCACAATGGCGAGATTGCCGGTGCGGGATTGGACGTGATGGAAACCGAGCCACCGCCCGCCGGGCATCCGCTTTATACTGCGCCCAACTGTCACATCACGCCACACATCGGTTGGGCCACGCAGGCTGCCCGCCGCCGGTTAATCGACATCGCCGCGAACAACGTAAAGGCGTTTATCGACGGGAAACCAAAGAACGTTGTTAACGCGGATCAACTGTCTTAATTAAGTTTTATTTGTCGATACGCTCGGGGTGATGCCGGGGTCATTCAGCGACTTGCCCAGGATTGTTCGATGGATTGGATTGCCTCGGGCCAAGTGGGGTGATCGAATTCGAAGCCGGACTCCAGCAATCGTCCCGGGATTACCCGGCGACTTTTCAGCAACAACTCGGTCTCGGTACGCATGAAAAATGCGCCTATTTCAAGCATCCATCGGGCAGCCGGAAGGCCAAGCTTCGCACCGCAAGCATCGCGCAGGGCCTTTAGGAATTCCCGGTTTGGTATCGGATTTGGTGCGCACATATTGATGCCACCCTCGAGATTGTCACGCTCAATGCACCAATCGAGCATTCGCAAAAAATCATCCACGTGCAGCCAGCTTACATACTGCGTCCCCGGCCCCTGCGTCCCCCCGAGGCCAAGCCTCGCGATGTTGCGAAATGCTTCAAACACACCGCCTCGGCCCGGCCCGAAGACCATCGACAGCCGCATGGCGATCCGCCGCGTGTCTGGGGTGGCAGCGTCGAACAGCGCCGCTTCCCAGCGATTCACCACGTCAACGGAAAACTCCCATTTATCCCTTGGTTTACCCGGTACTACCGGATCCACTTCGCCGGTGGCTTCATCCATCGGCCGGTCGAGTGCGTGTCTGTAAAGGGTCGCGGAGCTGGCGTTGAACCAGACAGAAGGTGGGCGCCTGGCCCGGGCGATCGCCTCGCCAATGACTTGCGTCGAAAATTCACGTGAGTCGTAGATTTGTTGCCGGTTCTTTTTGTTGTAACGACAATTCACAGTTCGACCGGCGAGGTTGACAACCACGTTGGCACCGTCGAGTTCCTCTGCCCATGTGTCGAGGTTGACGCCGTCCCACCAGACTGAGCGCGCATCATCCAGTGACTTGTCCTCGTCACGGCTGAGTACAACCACCTCCCAGCCCTTGGTCGAAAAATGCTGGGTAATGTGGCGGCCGATGTAACCGCTGCCACCCGGGATCACCATTTTTTGTCTGCCCGCTGTCACGCTTGGCCAAGTGTTTCACGACAAAGGGTTCAGCCCAAGGGAAACTTACCAGCCTAATGCGCTTGGCCAAGCGGGGCGCAGTAATTTTTTGACAAGCCAAGCGCTTGACCTCTAGCTTCTGCCAACGCGATGAGTACATCCAACGTCCGCGCCTCCTATTCCCCGCCGGAGCGGCTGCTGCTTGGGCCTGGCCCCAGCAACGCCGCCCCGGCTGTCCTTCAGGCCATGCAGCGCACGCTTGTCGGCCACCTCGACCCAACTTTCATTGGCATGATGGAGGAGATCAAGGCGATGCTCCGGCACGTGTTTCAAACGGAAAACGAGATGACCTTTCCAGTCAGCGCCACCGGTAGTGCCGGGATGGAGGCCTGTTTCGTGAATCTACTCGAGCCGGGGGATGAGGTCGTTATCGGGGTCAACGGCGTATTCGGCACGCGCATGTGTGATGTCGCCGAGCGCTGTGGCGCCACCGTCACAAAGGTTGAAGCCGAGTGGGGTACGATTATTGAGCCGGCTGCCATCGCTGCCGCACTTGAGGGACGCAAGCCCAAGCTCGTCGCCGTTGTCCACGCCGAGACATCCACCGGTGCACTGACTCCGGTTGAGGAGATTTCGCGGCTGGCACACGAAGCTGGCGCGTTGTTCCTGCTTGATACGGTGACGTCGCTCGGTGGCTGCCCGGTTGCGATCGACGACTGGCAGGTCGATGCGGTTTACAGCGGCACCCAAAAATGTTTGAGCTGTCCTCCCGGTCTGGCGCCGGTCTCCTTTAGTCCGCGCGCGATGGAGGTCGCCACCAGTCGAAAAACGAAAGTACAGAGCTGGTATCTCGACGTGAATTTTCTCGCCAGCTACTGGGGGTCAGAGCGCGTGTACCATCACACCGCACCGATCACGATGAACTACGCCCTGCATGAGTCGTTGCGGCTTGTGCTGGAGGAGGGACTCGAGGCTCGCTGGGCGCGGCATCAGCAGGCGCATGAGACGCTCAAGGAAGGGTTGGCAAGGCTGGGGTTGTCGATCACCTCGCAGGAGGGCCATCAGCTCTGGCAACTCAACGCCGTCGGTGTGCCGGACGGTGCGGACGAGGCCGGTGTGCGCGGAAGGCTGCTCAACGAATTTGGCATCGAGGTCGGGCCGGGGCTTGGTCCGATGAAGGGAAAAATCTGGCGTGTCGGCCTCATGGGGCACAACGCCACCGAGGCCAACGTCGAGCGCTTTCTTGATGCGCTTGGCCAATGTCTGACCTGACGTCCAAGCGCTTGGCCAAGCGGAGTGAAAACTAGGCGAGATGCACCTCTCGGGTGCCGCTGTCTATGAGGCCAATTTCCCAGGCCTTGTGCCCGTTGGCGCGGATGGTTCGCAACACGCCCTTGGCACTTTCCCCGTCCACAATGGCCGTCATCCCGATGCCCATGTTGAACACCTGATGCATTTCCGCCTCAGACACTTTGCCCTTGGCCTGTAGCACTTCGTAGATTGGCAGCACGTCCCATGTGCCTCTCAGGATCACCGCGTTGCAGTCCTCCGGCAGCACGCGCGGGATGTTGTCGATAAAGCCGCCGCCGGTGATGTGGGCGAGGCCCTTCACGCCCCACGATCGGCGCGTGCCCTTGTTGAATTTCTTGAGCAGCTTTTGCACGACTGGCCCGTAGCTGACGTGCACCTTGAGCAACTCATCGGCTGCCTTGATGCCCAGCCCGGGAATCTTGCTCGACGGCTTGAGCTTCATTTTGTCGAACAGAATGTTGCGGGCCAGCGAATAGCCGTTGGTGTGCAGACCGGACGCGGCGATGCCAATAATCTTATCGCCCGGGCGCACAGTGCTGCCGTCGAGAATGCGGTTTTTCTCCACCACACCAACGATCGTGCCGCTCACATCGTATTCGCCGGGCTGATAAAAACCGGGCATCTGCGCGGTCTCGCCGCCGACGAGGGAGCAGTTGTTTTCGCGGCAGCCGATGGCAAACCCTCGGACGATGTCGGTAAACGCCTTTTTCTGCAGCTTGCCGGTGCCAATGTAGTCGAGAAAGAACAACGGCTCCGCGCCGATCACCGCGATGTCGTTCACGCAGTGGTTAACGAGATCCTGGCCGATGGTGTCGTGTCGCTTGGCTGCAAAAGCCACCTTGAGTTTGGTGCCGACACCGTCAACGCTCGAGACGAGCACCGGGTTGCGGTACTTGCGGGTGTTGAGCGCGAACAACCCGCCGAAGCCACCAACTTCGCCAAGCACCTCGGGGCGCTTGGTTGA
>CAJXAU010000275.1 GCA_913050205.1 uncultured Verrucomicrobiota bacterium | reverse complement strand
CTTTTCTCCGACGCCGCAGTGAAGACGGTCGTTTTTCCGCTCTTCGGATCGAACTTCAGAATCTGCCCGGACTTCGCTTCACTACTCGGGATGTCGCTAAAATAAATCTGCCCATCCGGGGCCACCGCGACGCCCTCGGTGAATTCGCCCTGCTCCCACAAAGTCTCCAGCCGTGAGGTGGAGGGCAGGAGGGAGACGCTGCCGCTTGGCTTTGCCGGCTCGGCCTTGGCCATGGGCAGGGCGGTCGCGAGACTCAGGGCAGTGAAAAAAACAAATCGAATTGGCATGGCGCGAATGGTGACAGCCGATGCCGCCGGAGGCAAACCGCGCGTCTGTTTAATCGACTGTTTTTAGCTGCCAGCGTTCGTTGAAAAAACCGGCGGCCGCGATGCAGTCCGGGTCACCGGCGTTGTACGGCTTGGTGATGTCCACCAACGCCCAGTCCGGCAGCTTCGGGGTTTGCGTGGCATTGCTCATGTGCCCAAACCGGCTGAAGGTAAAACCGGAGTTCAGCACGACATACCGGCTTGGATTGAGCGGGTTCGGAAAAATTAAAACGGGAACATGCGTGTCGGCCCCGGCCTCCGCTTGGCCAAGCGCCAGCTTGTTACTTGTCCAGTTGAGCGGCAATTGATCGATAATCCGTTCGATCAGAAGATTGCTGCCGGCATCTCCCCAGAGGATGAGGTTGCTGTTTTCGATGTCGTCCTTGGTGAGATCGATGTCGTCGACCACCCTTGGTTTGGCGCGGAACTGCAATTCCCAGTCAGACAGCGCTTGGCCAAGCTGGGCCTCCGTCCATTTGCCAACCGCCTCCGAGTTCGCCCGGCCGGTCGGTTTCACCATCACGAAGCGATCCATGAAGGCGTCATCGATCGGCCCCTGCAAGCCGGGCCGCTTGGCCAAGCCGGAAAACTCAAACCGGCCCACGGGTCGCCATTGGCCAAGCGCCTTGATGAAACGGGATTCCCACGAACGGTCGGTGCGTACCCGGTCGCCGCTCAACTTTTGTCCGTCGATGATCACCATCGGGCTACCGTTGGGTCGGAGCGGACAGGTGCCGGATGGCATCGACAAAACGAGGCGCGAGACGTTTAGTGTGCTGATCTCGATGTGCCGGTTGCCGATCAAGCCAGCCTCGACGCGTGCCGGCATCCAGTGCTCCTCGAGCCCATCGATCTGGACCCATGCCTGCCGGTTGTAACGCAGCGTACGGGTGACAAGCCGCACCTCGCTTGGCGTGGCGTCCCGTCCTCGGGCGACGATCGCGTTGATGCGTTCGTCGATCTCCGCCTTGGCTGCAGGATGATACTTGTGCCCGGTATTCGGGCCAATGACGTGCCGCAGTGTCAGTCCCTCCCCGGAGAGAAACCGCTCCATGATGTGGGCGGCCTGAATCTGTTTGTCCTCCTCACCGCTGTACGCGACGGTGGCTGTGTTGAAAAAATTACCGGCGTACAGTGTGGCATCGTACAGGCCCCAAAGCGTGCGTTCGTATTTTGGCGGAAGAGTGCCCTTCTTCGAAAGACCGAGATACTCGAGCGACTCGGCAAAACCGGCACCGGGTGCTGCCGCCGCCCATTCACCGGCGTGGTGCGCGGCCAAGTGCCAGCAGCCGGCGCCGCCCATCGAGAAACCGCGGATGCTCACGCGCGAATTGTCGACCGGATAGTTTTGTTTCACATGCCCGAGCGCCTCGAGGACATCCACCTCGCCCGCGAACTTGAAGGCGTTGCAAAATCGGCCGTAAGGATGAAGCACGATCGTGTCGGGTGGCACAAACTGACCGGCACTGGTGCGGCGTTGGTTGACGAATTTCAGTTCGCTGAGTTTGTTGTCGCGCCCATGCAGCCAGACATCGAGCCGGCGTTTACGCCACGGGTCGGTGGAAAAGGATTGAGGGATGACCACCCCGTACGGCTGTACGGAGTCGTCGAGTTGGGAGATGTACCCGCGAACGACGAGGCCGGATTGACGTGTCCAAGGCGCCTTTCCTGCGGCGAGTTGTGTCGCGCGTTCCTTCCCCTCGACAAGCAGTTCGTCGGCAATCTTAAATTCGTTTTCCTTGAAGAATATCCGGTGTCGCAACGCCCAGTCCACCGCCTTGTGGTACACCTGTACATCCGGCAAATAGCGAAGCAACGGCGGAGACTTGGCCAACTGGCTGCGGAGTTGGGCAATCGCTTGGCCAAGCGCATCCGTGCGCTCGCGTAGGGCAACGCGTGTTTCCTCCGGAATCTCAAGTCCGACTGCCGGGACCCGTGGCGAGTCCGCGACGAGGGCAGGGGATGCTGGCTCCGCTTGGCCAAGTGTGGCCGGCACGAGCCCAAAAACAAGCGCCGCGTTGAAAACCAAGCGCGGCGCAAAGCGTTGTCCCGACTGCCTTGTCACGAGGCGAACGATTCGTAATTAGTTCAGGATTCGGCTGCCCTCCGACAGGAAGATACCCTTGAAATTCATCTCTAACGCTTGCGGGTTGGTGGCCTTGTCGAGCGCCTCTTCCTTGGTGATGATTCCGTCCTTCACCAACTGGAACAGCGATTGGTTGAAGTTTTGCATGCCATCGTCTGTGCCGGTCTCGATGGCAGCGTGCAGTTTTTCCGCGCGGTTTTCGGTGATCAACTTGGCCACAGTCGGGGTGTTGATCATGATCTCGATTGCAGGCACGACACCACCGTCACCCTCGCGCACGGCCATGCGCTGCACGATGATCGCCTTGAGCGTGCCGACCATTTGCTTGCGTACCTGTTCGCGTTCCTCGGAGGGGAAAAAGTCGAGTATACGTGCGATGGATTGCGGTGCATCGATGGTGTGCAGGGTGGACATCACAAGGTGACCGGTATCGGCCGCACTCATCGCGGCACGGAAACTGACAGCATCGCGCATTTCACCCACCATGATCACGTCGGGATCCTGACGCATCACGTGCTTGAGTCCGTGCTGGTAGGAGGGGGTGTCGAGTCCGACTTCCCGTTGCTCGATGATGCACTGGTTGTCCTCGAAGACGTACTCGACCGGGTCTTCCATCGTGATGATGTGCCGTTTTTGATTAGTGTTGATATGGTCGATCATGCCGGCGAGCGTGGTGGATTTGCCGCTGCCAGTGGTGCCGGCGACGAGAACAATGCCTCGGTGTTCCTCGGCGATTGACTTGATGACTTCCGGCAGGTTTAGGCCGTCGATTTTCGGGACCTCGGCCACCACGTAGCGCATGGCCAGACACCATTTGCCGAGTTGCTGAAAACAGTTTGTACGAAAGCGGCCGACACCCTCCAGAAAATAGGAGAAGTCGATCTCGCGGTCGTCCTCGAGCCGGGGCAGAAAGTGTTCCGGGACAATTTCCTTGATGATTTTTTCCAGCCATTCCTGGGTTGGGGATTGCGTCATCTCCGTCTCCACCAGTTGGCTGTTGATGCGGTAGACTACCGGCGAGTCCGGCTTGATGTGGATATCAGAAGCCCCGCCTTCCACCGCTGTTCTCAGGATTTTGTTAAATAGTTCCATTTCTAGAGCGCCGGGGAGAAGAACAGGAATTCTGCGGCTGGGCAAGTGTCAAAACAGTGCTTGGCTAAGCGGTGTGGTCGGGTTGGT
>CAJXAU010000274.1 GCA_913050205.1 uncultured Verrucomicrobiota bacterium | reverse complement strand
CTCCCGGGGATCGGTTACCTGCACCGCCACCACGTCGTGCCGCCGGTTCGCCTGCCTGAGCGCCGTCGCCGAAGTCTGCGCAAGCGTCTCGGACAATACGACTTGTCGCCGCAGGTGGGCGTCCATCAGTCGGCGGGTGGGGTTTGTTTGCCCGAGAAAATCCGATACGCATACCGTGATCGCCTTGCGCGGCACCACCCTGCCGAGAAACTCCAGTGCCCCGTTCAGATCCGTGCCCCGGTTTTCCGGCTCATAAAACAAGATCTCACGGATAACGCGCAGCACGTGGAACCGCCCCTTTCGCGGCGGTACATATTTCTCGACCTTGTCCGTAAACAGAATCAGCCCCACCTTGTCGTTGTTGCGGATCGCGGAAAACGCCAGCACTGAGGCCAGCTCTGCCGCCACCTCACGCTTGGTTTGCTCGCCCGAACCGAAGAAGCCGGAGCCGCTCAAATCCACCAACAGCATCAGAGTCAGCTCTCGCTCCTCCGAGTAAACCTTCACAAACGGCTGGTTCATGCGGGCAGTCACATTCCAGTCAATCGACCGAATTTCGTCGCCGGGAAAATACTCACGCACCTCCTCAAAATGCAGCCCCTGCCCCTTGAAGGCACTGTGGTACTGCCCGGCCAGCGTCTCGGTCACAAGACGCTTGGTCCGCAGCTCGATCTGCCGGATTTTTTTGAGAATCTCCTTCGGGATCATGGCGACACTATCGCGGCGGAGGTTTTAACCGATTTCCCGCCGGGTGTGTAGTCTGCGCTTGGCCTGACGTGCAATCACTCCCGCCAGACCCAGCACGAGACAGCTCCAGCCAAAGACATCGCCGTTCCGGTTGTAAAACGACCGGCCAAGCGCTTGGCCAAGCGGAATCTCGAACACAGCAAAACCGGCCCCGTAAATATCCCCACTTTCCTCGCCGTAAAAACGACGCACCTGCCCGAACATGTTCACCCAGCAGGACAGGCCGTTGTTGCAACTGCGCACCATCGGCACCCGGTTTTCGATGCAGCGAAACACGGCGTTGGCCGCATGCTGCCACTGGGCCGGCCCCTCCCCGAACCAGCCGTCGTTGGTCAGGTTGACGAGCAGCGTCGTCCCCGGCAACACATGCTCCCGCACCCCGTGCGGAAACGCGTCCTCATAACAGATGACCGGCGCCATCGTCATTTTCAGATCCTTGACCGGAAACTGCACCGGCTCCGTCCCGGCGGAAAAACTGGCACCAATCGGGGAAAGATATTTCATGAACGGCAGGGCTTTTTCGAAGGGGATGTATTCACCAAACATCACGAGCCGGCGTTTTCGGTAAACCTCCGGCGCACTGTCATCCGCCGGCACAAACGCCGCGCTGTTGTAATACCGCACTTCTCCCGTATCGGCATCCCTCTCCGCGTCGTCGACACCCAAAATCAGCGGCGTGTTTGCCTCCTGCAGCATACGCTTTACGCGCGGCCAGTTTTCCTGTGTCACAGGTGCGCTGGACTCGGGCCAAATCAACACATCCGGCTTGGAGACCAAGGCCAACTCGGAAAGCTCGAGCACCTTGTCCAGCCGCTCCTCCTTGTTGCCGGATTCCCAGATCAATCGTTGCGGGATGCTTGGTTGTACCACCGCGACTCGAATCCTTTCACTCACTTTCACCAATACATCCAAGCGCAAGTAACCAAACAAGCAAACACAGACCAACACGATGCAGGGTGCCGCCATGTCGGACATCCACGCCCAGGGATTCGCCGTGGCCCGACGAGTCGCCAAGACTGCGAACACCACACTCACCGAAAACCAAACGATCAAAAACGAGACACCATAAACGCCAGTAAACGCGGCGACCTGAATCAGCGGGTTGTTTTCAAACTGGGTAACGCCCAGAAAATTCCACGGATAACCACCCAGCGCCCGGGCCTGAATCATCTCGATCCCCACCCAGACCGCTGCCGCAAATAATCCGAAGCAAAACCGCTTGATCCACGGCCAATTCTGGTCCGCCAAGCCGCAGCGAAACCAGACACCACAAAGCCACACCCAAGCTGCGGAAAAAAGCGCCGCACTGAGGCTTAGTGCCAACCAACCCCCGATGGCACCGCCCGTGTGTGGGATATTCAACAGGAACCGGAGTGAAACCAAGCGGAAGACCAGCGCCGCCAGAAATGCCAGACCAAACAGCCGCCACCCCTCCCGCCCGGCAACCACAACGAGCAGACAACCCGGCACCGCCCAGGCGAACACCGACCAACGCGGCTCGGGATAGGCCAGCGCCCAGGCCAACCCCACCAGCACCGCCCACAGCCACCGCGCTTGGCCAAGTTTTTGAATCACACTCAAGGGCGGAAGATTGCCCGAGCCCCAGCGGTGAGTCGAGTCGAGCGCACGGCTTTTGGCTTGCGAAGCCGCCACCCTGCCGTCACCGTTTCCCGCATGAAACCTCTTGCTGGTTTGCTGAAAAAAATCATCATTGTGGCCATGGCGGTGAGCGCCATGACGGCGCCTGCTTTTGCCAAGAAAATTAGTGTCCTCTACGTCGACGGACAAAATAATCACAACTGGGCCGCCATGACGCCTTTCATGAAGGCGCAAATGGAAAAGACCGGATTGTTCAAGGTTGACGTGGTCACCTCCCCCCCGCGCGCGCCGCGCCCGCCACGCAACCTTAGCCCCGAGCAAAAAGACAAAGCCGCTCAGGCAGCCGAGGAGATTCGCAAAAAATTTCAGGCCAAGTGGGATGCCTTCCGCCCGGCATTCAAGAAATACGACGTGGTCGTGAGCAACTACAACGGCGAGGACTGGCCCAAGCCGGTGCAGGCCGCCTTCGAGAAATATATGAAAAAAGGCGGACGCTTCATCGTTGTTCATGCCGCCAACAACTCCTTCCCGAACTGGCTCGAGTACAACAAGATGATCGGCCTCGGCGGCTGGGGCGGACGAACCGAAAAGCACGGCCCGTATGTCTATTATGATGACGCAGGCAAGGTCGTTCGCAACACTCAGCCCGGGCGCGGCGGCAGCCACGGCCCACAGCACGCCTTCAAGATCATCACACGAGACACCGAGCATCCCGTGACCAAGGGCATGCCCAAGGAATGGCTCCACGCACAGGACGAATTGTACGACTCCCTGCGCGGCCCGGCCGAGAGCATGGATATCCTTGCCACCGCCTACAGCAACAAGAGCAAGCGCCACGAGCCGATGATGATGACCATCAAGTACGGCAAGGGCCTCATTTTTCATACCCCAATGGGCCACGAAAACGGCAAATCCCTCCAGTGTGTCGGCTTTATCGCCACGATGAACCGTGCCGCCGAATGGCTCGCCACCGGCAAAGTCACTCAGGCACTGCCGAAAAACTTCCCAACCGCAGACCAAGTTTCATTGGCCAAGTAATTTAACATGAGCGAAAACGCAAACCCCACCGCCACCTTCGTCACGACCAAGGGCGAAATGACCATCGAACTCTGGCCCGACGTCGCGCCCGGTACGGTGGAAAACTTCACAAAGCTGGCCAACGACGGCTTTTATGATGGCACCTGTTTCCACCGAATCATGGCCGGATTCATGATTCAGGGTGGCGACCCTCAAACCAAGGACGAGACGCTCGAGGATCTCTGG
>CAJXAU010000273.1 GCA_913050205.1 uncultured Verrucomicrobiota bacterium | reverse complement strand
CGCAGATTTTTAGAATTGGAAATCGATCCGTGAGAATCCGTGCAATCTGTGTCTCGCCCAAGGACGGCTGGGGACAGCCGTCCCTACCTTGCGCTTGGCCAAGCGCGGTTACTGCTTGAGGCGGGCGGTGTGGTAGGCCAGACGCTGGTCGGCGGTCATCGACGCGAAGTCCGGTGCGCCATTGGCCTTGGTCGGCCAAGCGGCGGCAGGCGTGTTGCGCTTGGCCAAGCGCTTGGCCGGCATCGTCACGATCGTCTTTCCACCCTCATCGCCGTATCGCATCGACTGCTCAGTTAACTCGAGATCCTGCTCCAGCGAGAGCTTGGGCGTGATCCCCTTCCCCTGCAGCACGCCGTGGTAAGCGTGCACGGCTTCCTCGGGTGAAATCTTGTCCTCGGAGATCAATCGGAGGAACTCGATGAAGGCCAGTTGATGCTCGGCGTTGTTGATTTTGCGGCCGAACAGAGCCAGTCGCGCGCCGTATTTTTTGGCATCGTGCAGTAGACGAAATGCGTCGTACGTCGTACCCGCGCTGCCGCCCAGCACGCCGACCGCCATGTTGGAATCGTACTGGCAAATCTCCTCCATGTAGCGCGGGCCGTGGTAGACGATCTTGAGGAAAACCGGACGCCCGGCCTCGGTGATCCCGGCGAGCGTGCGCAGAATCTGATCGTTAATGAACGCACCCAGTTTCTCCGGCGGGATGCCGCTATCGACGTTGGGATCGAACACCTCAAGAAAATAGCGGAACCGCTTGCGCTCGGCCTCCTCGCGAAACGCATGGAACGCCTCGAGCGTGCGCTTGTCCTGCTCGAGATCGTTGAGATAGGTGACGGAGTACAGGCCAAGGTTTGCTCCGGGAAAAGTGTCGGTGCTGCGGTCGCAGTCCAGTTGACCACACTGGATGTGATCGATGCTCGCCGAGCGAAACGGCTGCGCCGGATGACTCAGGTAGTTGCCGTGGCGCGCGGCCCACACGTCCGTCGCGTCGTTGGCCCGGGCAGCCGGGGTAATGTGGGAGTTTTGAAACAGGCCTTCCTTGATGGTGAGCTGCTCGTTGACATGCGCCGACATGAGCATGATATCGACCAGCCCCTGCGCAACAACCTCGCGGATAATATCGAGAAACTCGGGCAGGTTCCGGTAGCCAAACTCATCGCGCGACCAAATCTCCGGCGAGAACTGCGCTGGGTGCGCACCTTGGGAAGAAAGATATCGGCGATGGCCAAGCGCACGAACCCCGAACGCCATGTCCGGGTCCTTGGCATCGGCGATGACAAACGAATCGCGCGCAGCAGGGTTTTCCCTGTAGGCAGCCAGCTTGGCATCGAGCGATTTCATTTGGCGCTTGGCCAAGCGCTTGGCTCAGCCTTTGAGACGATTCAGGATTTCGTCCGTGACGGCTTTGACGACGGTCTCGGCCTCGGGATCGGTCGCAGAGGCACTTTCTCCACCCTTCGCCGGGACAGCGCAGGTGACCCCCGGGCGCCACTCGTCGTTGTCACACAGTTCGCATTCCTTGAGGCCGATGCGGGGATCCGGCACACCGAGCTTTTGCTTAATATCCAGCAAATCCTGAAGGTGCTTGGGCGAAAACTGTTTCGGCTGCACACCAAGCTGCGTAGTCACTAGGACCGTGCGGCAGTAGGCCTCGACGATTTCCATCTTGAAGTACGCGTCCTCAATGGTGTTGCTCCACGAGACAACGCCGTGATTTTCCATCAGCACCGTGTTGTGCTTATCGACCAACTCGGCCACCTTGAGCCCCATCTCCGGTGTCCCGGGAGTCTCGTACGGGGCGATTGGCACGCGGCCGATGAACACCTCGATCTCCGGAATCATGCAGGTCGGCGGCTGCACGCCGGCCACGGCAAACCCGGTGGCGTACGGCGGGTGCGCGTGCGACACAGCACGGGCCTTGGGCTGCGCCTTCATGATCGAGAGATGCATCAGAATTTCACTGGTGCGCTTTTTCACGCCAGCCAACTGGTTGCCATCAAGGTCTACGAGGCAAAGATCCTCCGGCTTCATGAAACCCTTCGAGACCAATGTGGGCGTGCAGAGCACCACGTCCTCGGTCAGGCGAATCGAGAGGTTACCACCGTTGCCATCGACATAGGCCCGCTGCCAGAGGCGACGGCCCACATCACAAATTTGCTCCTTCAACTCATGCACCGCCGGGCTGTTGAACAGCCGCTCAAGATCAGCCTTGGACGAGTTGGCGCGGACGGACTGGTCGATGCCGCCGTCGTCCGCCGCCCCGGCACTTGACGGCGCGGCAGCCCCCCCACCCGCGCGTTTGGCACGCTGTACACCCAGTTCGTTAAGGCGATCACGCGCCGATGGAGTGATCACCGCGTCGGCTGGGATGCTCCCAAGCCCACCACTGCGATGCAGGTCTTCGATGTCTTTTTCGCTGTAAACTTTCTTCATCTGTTTTTGTTAAATTAATTCTTTGGTTGGTGAAACACGGTGTCCACCAGCGCGGCGTTGATGGCGTCGATCGGGGTGGGCTCGGAGAACGGCGAGGCCGCTTCGCGTCCCTCGATGAACCCGATCGTCTGACCGACGTCTCCACCCAATGCATCGTACACCACCAGGCTCGGCTCTGGAGTCATGCCCTCGGGCGGCTCCTCTCCACTCTGGAATTGATCCCGGGTGTAGGGGTTGACCACCAGCCAACGCGCCCCTTCGAATGCGGGAATCGTCTGGCTGAGCGTCACTCGCCCGATGACCTTGCCCAGTCTCATGCCGTTTTTTCCTCCTCCATGCGGTCGATAATGCCGGTGATCATCATGCGCACCGGGCTGCGGTTGTCGCCCACTGCCTTGCGCGCAGCCAAGCCGTCGGACGACACGATCACCCGTTGGTGCATGCCGGACCCGTACGGGTCGATGGCAACAATCGGCGTGCCGTCGTCCTCGCCCTCGAGGTTGATCGGCTGACAAACCACCAGCCGCCAGCCGTCGAGACTGGGATGCTTGCGGGTTGCCACGATATTGCCCTCGACTCGAGCCAGACGCATGCTCAGTAAATCCTCAGGTTATCGACCATCACGCAGCGGCGCACCCGGGTAAATGTCCGCGGGTTGGTCACGCCCTCGCCAGTCGGCGTGGCGATGGAAAAACTCAGGTACCCCTCGCCGCCCAGTCCCAGCCCGGCCATGCTTGGCCCGTTTTTCACAAACAACGTCGTGTCGAGCGCCCGGCCCATGGCGGTCATGTGATTGACGTCATGCGAGTGGATGATGGCAGTGTGGCGATAGTTGTGCTCCGATTTTTTGGCAGCCTCGATGCCTTCCTCAACGCTTCGTACACGCACGATCGGTAGCATCGGCATCATTTGTTCCTCCTCGACGAAGAGGTGGTCGGCGTTCGTCTCGGCGAAGAGCAACTGCGTCCCGGCCGGAGCATTGACCCCGGCAGCCTGTGCCAGCACGGAAACGTCCTTGCCGATAAAATCCTTGTTGGTCGCAGCGTGCCCGCAGCCTGCACCCTGCCCTTCCGGGAAGACGAACGCGGCCTGCGTCAGGGCGTCGAGTTGCGAGCCATTCAATCGTACCGCAGCATGGCGTTCCATCGCGGACATGAACGCATCCGCGACACTGTCCAGCACGAACACCT
>CAJXAU010000272.1 GCA_913050205.1 uncultured Verrucomicrobiota bacterium | reverse complement strand
ACACCTTCAGCCCGAGGTATCGCCCGATGCCGTGCTGCAGATGCACGACGTAATCACCCATGCTCAGGTCAGTGAAATCGATCTCAAGCGCCGAGCGGGTGGCAGAGGCGTGGGGTGACTTGAGCCGGCGCGGCCGCTGCGAGCGGTATCGCCCAAAGATCTCCGAGTCGGTGACGACCACCAGCTTGGCCGGCTCGATAAGGAAACCCCGCGAAACTTGGCCAAGCGTTCGCACCGGCTGCGGCTCGTCGTCGCGCTTGGCCAAGCCGTACTCGGCCCACAGTTCGTCGAACCGCTGCAGCTCGCCCTCTGTCCCGCACACTGCCCACACGGTGTACCCGCTACGAAGCCACCGATGGAGCTGCCGAAAAAACTCCCGCCGCTGTGCCTCGGCGATCTGTGGATCGTCCGCCGCTTGGCCAAGCGGCCGGAATGTGTCGAGGCTCTGCACCGGCAATAGGCTGTCGTTGGCGGCCTCGCGCATCTCGACCACGGTGCCGTGTTCGCTCGCCCGGCCAAGCGATGTCTCCCAAGTGTCGTGAAACGGATCGCCCTCCGGGACTTGTTCGAGATAATCGGCTGCGCGCTCGGCAATCTCCTCCGGTTCAACAAAGATATAAAGTGGGTTGCCGGACAGATGCCCGGTCAGACGGTCGGTTTGGTAATCGGCGTCGGCAGCCAGTTGCTGTTTGAGAATGCCCAACTCGCCACCGGGTGAGAGGGTGATCTGCTCGATTTTCTCCCGGGAAATCTGCGTCTGGGGGTCAAACGTCCGCAGCGACTCGATTTCGTCGCCGAAAAACTCGAAGCGCACCGGCCAGGGGCTGGCCAGCGGGAACACGTCAAGGATTCCGCCGCGCAGGGCGATCTCGCCCTTTTGACTGACCTGCGCCTCCGGCTCGTAGCCCTGATCCTCGAGCCACTCGACGAGGTCAAGCGGGTCGATTCGGTCGCCGAGAGCAAAACGGCGGAACCGTTTTTTCAATTGGGCTGGGGTGAAGGTGCGTTGCAGGAAGCCGATGCCGTTGGTGACGATCACCGGCCCGGGAGCATCTTTTTTTTGGCGCTTGGCCAAGTGGATGAGCGTTTCCAGCCGTTCGCTCAGGACATCAGCATGTGGCAGGCGGGATTCGTGAGGTAAAACGTCCCAAGCAGGGAAAAACTGCGGTTCGGGGGCGGAGCGGTCGCGCTTGGCCAAGCGCGGAAGCCAAGTCTCGATTTCCTGATGCACCTGCTCCTGAACCTGTACCGTCGGGCAGACGACGACAACGGGCCGCCCGGGTAGGAGCCAAGCGAAAACCGCTGAAATGAATGCCTCGCCACCTCGGTTGATGCCTTCGAGGGACAATACTCCCCCTTTCTCCGCGTTTTTCCACAAGGGTTGAAAAACGGGAGATTCGCACAATTCGGCCAAATTGGCCTCGGGGTCTGGTGGTGCCAGACTCAAAATGTGTGGCGAACATGGGCCAAGGGAAGTCAGGCGTCAATTAAAGCGCCCTAAATTGCTGGAAATGAAGGGGGGAAAACTTAAATTGCATGCTTGACAGAATGCAAAGGTGGGTTGAGCCTCCGGTCAAAATATGCGTGCGGGCTACGAAACATGCGTTTCCGTGCGGTTTTTTAACTGAGCAATCCATAAAACAAACCAAGTCCCCAAGGGATTAGTATATTCATTATGAAACGAGCCTATAGAGCAAAAACCAAGAAGATGAGGACCGCGGTCAAGACCGCCGCTCTCATGAGTTTGGGCATACCGTTGGCTACCATGCCGGCGATCGCCCAGGATGACGAAGGCGAATTGGCGCCTGTTGTCATCACCGGTTCCAACATTCCCACTGTGGAGTTGGAAGGTCCCTCCCCGGTTGTGACCATCGACCGCGAGGAAATCAATCGTTCCAGCGCTGAGACGGTTGGCGAGCTGTTGCGCCGCCTGCCGCAGAATAACTCCGGTTCGTACGACGAAAAGTTCCAGAACTCGTTCGCACCCGGT
Source organism: uncultured Verrucomicrobiota bacterium (assembly GCA_913050205.1). Lineage (GTDB taxonomy): Bacteria > Verrucomicrobiota > Verrucomicrobiia > Limisphaerales > UBA1096 > UBA1096. The sequence goes on along the minus strand of CAJXAU010000272.1, from coordinate 1,637 downwards.
TCCTCCGGCGTCTCGCTGCGTGGTCTGGGCATGGGCTACACGCTTGTCCTCGTGGACGGCCGTCGTGTTGCCAACTATTCCATGGCGCAAAACATGACCGGTACGTTTACTGACTTGAACGGTATCCCGATGTCGGTCATTGAACGCGTTGAGGTTCTGCTCGACGGTGCCTCTGCCATTTACGGTTCGGATGCTGTTGCCGGTGTGGTCAACATCATTACCCGCAAGGATTTTGACGGTCTGCAGATCGATGCTGGCTACAGTAACTCCACCCATACTGACGTGGGTACGCAGCGTTATTCCATCACCGGTGGTACTACCAGTGAAAACGGCAGCGCATGGATCAACTTGGAATACGTGCAACGGAATTCATCCCAGATGGATGATCGTCCGCTTTCCGCCAGCGCCAACCAGGGCCCCAACGGTGGTTATGACTTCCGTTCGTCCTCCGGCAACCCGGGATCCATCCAGATTCTTCCCGGCTCCGAGAACGGATATGAGTCCGGATTCTACAAGGTGCCGGGCGATAGCGCCGGCAACCCGACTGCCGAGGAGATCATCGCCTCCCCGGGCATCAACCGGTTTGACTACAACCCGTGGATGACCCTGACCCCGGAGATAGAGCGCTACGGCGCGTCCGGTCGTGTGAACTACACCCTGACCGACTACGCCAGCCTGTTCGTCGATGCTTCCTACAGGAAGATGAACACTCACTCCAAGATGGCACCGACCCCGGCCTTCGGCGACTTGAATACTGACACCTGGGGCACCCTGCCGGCCGCGAACGCATTCAACCCGCTTGGTGAGGATGTCACTTTCCGCCACCGCCTGATTGAGGTTGGGCCGCGGTTGGCTGACATTTCGACTGACACGTTCCGTGTCATCCCGGGTGTGAAGTTCAACATCGGAGACAATTGGCGCGGTGAAACTGCATTCCTATACAACAAGGTCGATACGCTTAATTTTGGCCGGAACTACGTTTCTGCCGATGCCTTCAAGGAAGCTCTGGCCTCCAGTGATCCCGCCACTGCATACAACGTGTTCGGATCCGGTCTGGGCATCAACAACCCGAATGTCATCGAGGGCCTGAAAGTAAACACCATGCGCAATGCCCAGTCTGAGCTGCAGATGTGGGACGTAAAGGCTGCTGGGGATCTTTATGAATTGCCGGGTGGCATGCTCGCCATGGCGGTCGGTGCCGAGACTGCCAAGGAAAGCTCTTCAGATGTGGGCGACAGCCTCTCGATGGCCAACAAGATTGTGGCATCGGGTGGTACCTCCAACTCGGGCGACCGTTCCCGTGAAGCCGAGTATGTTGAGTTCATGGTTCCGATCATTGGTGAGGAAAACCGCGTGACCGGCATCCACACACTCGGTGTTCAGGCAGCTTGGCGTTTCGAGCAGTACAGCGACTTTGGTTCCACCGACAATCCGAAGGTGGGCATCAAGTACGCCCCGTGGGAACGCCTCTTGCTGCGGTCCACTTATCAGACTGCGTTCAAGGCGCCGTCTCTCTACCAGTTGTACATGGGCGAGAGTATCTCCTACCCGTTCCTGCGTGACCCAGCCCGTGGCGATGACGGCATGCAGTACCGGACCAAATCGGGTGGTAACGAGGATCTCATGCCGGAAGAGAC
>CAJXAU010000271.1 GCA_913050205.1 uncultured Verrucomicrobiota bacterium | reverse complement strand
AGGTCAAATCTGGGGCACTGCACGACAACCAAAAGTCGATCCAGTGGATGACCCATACCCCGTCGGGCTTTTACACCGAGGATGATTGCAGCTACTTTGCCTTGGTGCTTATCCCGCGAGATGAAATTTGGTGGGTTCCAGTTTCAGAGGTGGCAGGGAAGAAGTCGATCTGCACGAATGCGGAGAAGGATGTGCTGTGCCAGTATCGAGGCAACTTAAGCCAGCTTAAGGCTTCAGGTTAAAAGCCCAACCTTCACCAACGTTTCATGAGTTTTTTTCAAAACGCACCCAACATCATAACCAACAATCACAAACACAAAATCGTAAACTACTGATAAGCAAACACTTACGACTCAATGTGATGCGGGCTCATAACCTGAAGGTCGTCGGTTCAAATCCGGCTCCCGCAACCAATTTAAAACCCTCGGAGTTTCCAATGATTTCGGGGGTTTTTTGGTGCCCGGGTATCCCTGTTTTTCGCTGTTAAGACCGATGGCGTTCTAGGGCCTTCTCCGCCTCCTAGCTACTCTTCAGCCTCAAAGGAAGTTTTGAATTTCCCTCGTACAAGGTGCCAAGGTGGGTATGGGGTTTTATTGAAAGCGAACTGGAGAGGGGGCATCGGGAACGCCGTGATCGTCCTGCCAGCGGTGTTTTGCCTTGTCGGCGTCTTGGTGTGTTGGCGTGATGCATCCGGTGAGGAGGGTCGCGAGGAGTAGCAACGCAGCCGAAAGGGAGGTTCTTGTCATGCGCTCAATTTATCATTGGTGCCACGCTTGGCCAAGCGCTTGGCCAAGGGGTTATTTTTGAATCTCGTTCAGCCCTACGGCGCGGTGTTCCTCGGCGCTGCGGTATGCGGCCTCGACGAGGGCCATGGTCTTGAGGTTGTCGCGGGCGCCGATGGCCGGCTCGTCGCCGGTCTCCAGAGCGATGAGAAGTTGGGCCATGGTGCCAATGAAGGCGTCGGGGAACCAACTCTCGGGCCAGGTGGGTGAGTGGAATTCTGAGTCGCCCTTGGCCGCGTAGGTGATGGTGGACGGCGTGGTGTAGGGATCCTGGCACCAGCCGATGTTGCCCTTGGCCAAGCCGTCGAGTCCCTCGATGCGCCACTCGATGCCGATGTCCGCCGGGGCACCTTCGCGGGCGGGGCCGGTCCAGGTGTCGTCGACGGCGATGGCGCGCAGGCCGCTGGCGTATTCGAGGATGTAACTGGCGATACCATCGCTGTGGGGAAACTGGGTGCGCGGGTCGGTGCGGACGGTGCAGTAGATGCGCTCGGGATCGCCGAACCAGTAGCGGAAGGTGTCCATGTGGTGGATGGACATGATACGGAGGGTGACCCAGCCCTGACGTTCCTGCCACGGCATCCAGTGCGGGATGCCGCGCATGTCGATGGTGGCCAGGACGGGTTCGCCGATGGTGCCGTTGGTTAGAAGGGTTTTGCCGGCACGAACGGATTGGTCGTAGCGCATGTTTTGGTTCACGGCCAACACGATGCCGGCCTGTTCGCAGGCCTCCACGGCGGCCACGGCCTCGGCGTAGTTCCCCCCGAGCGGTTTCTGCGCGAGGATGCCCTTGACGGTGCCGCGTTCGCAGGCGGCCTTGATGACGTCGAGTTGGTTGTCGGGAGGGACGGCGACGTCAAGCACTTCGATGGATTTGTCATCGAGCAGTTGGTCGATGGAGTTGTGGACGGTGGTGATGCTGTGTTGCTCGGCGCACTTGGCGGCGTTGGCCTGCGTGCGGGAGGCGATGGCGACCGGGTTGAAGCCGGCCTTGCCGTAGGCGACGAGGTGGCAGTCGCTCATGATGAAGCCGCTGCCAATGCAGCCGATGCGCCAGTCCTTGCGCTCGGGCAGTGGGGAGTGAATGTCCAAATTCATTTTTAGATTCCTAAAGTTGACGCCGAGGGGGGAGGTGTGTGTCAGGATTATTCCTTGCCGGCTCCGACAGTTTCGTCCTCGACTGGATCCCAAAACTTGGTGCCGCTCTCGAATAATGTCGCGCCCATTTCCCTGATGGCGCTGTCTGGCAGTTTTTCGATCGGCTCGTAACAGGGGTGGTGCGATTTTTTGTATGGGTTGTTGTGCTTGGTGTTGTAGCAGCAAAGCAGCGACCACCGGGGGGTGTCGGATGTATTTTGGTCTGAGCGATGAAGTGTGTTGCTGTGGAAGAAGAGCGTATCGCCGGGGGCGATCTCCACGTAGACCAGTTCCATGGTTTTCATGGCTGCCTCGACGCGTTCGGGGTCTGCCCCGGTCTGGTCGCCGAACCGGCCGTGCTCGATACGCCCCATCTTGTGCGAGCCCCTGAGCACCTGCATGCAGCCGTTTGCTTTTGTATTGGGATCGATCGCGATGAAGGCCGATGCCATGTCGGGAAACAGGCAGCCGTTTTGGTACCAGTAGCCGTAGTCCTGATGCCAGCTCCATGCCCCGCCGGTGCGTGGGCGTTTGATGCTCATCTTGCTGTGGTAGTGGTAGACCTCATCGTCGAGGAGTGCCTCCATGGCATTGACGATTCGTTCGCTGCGGGCGATGGCTCCCCATAGATCCTCGCCCGCCTTGTTCCAAAGGACGAGTTGGGCTTTGCCACCTTCGCCGTCCTCGAGGTCGTGTGCATGTTCGTCGAACGCCTTGTCAGCCTTGGCTGCGGCATGAAGAATCTTGGCCTCCTCGGGATCGAAAAGACCGGGGACAATCAGGAAACCGTCGTCCTGAAACGCGGCGATTTGTTCAGCGGATACTTTGCCAGACATTGAGAATTCGGTGACCCGCAGTCTGGCGTCCGAACTCCCGGAAGTCAAAGATGGAATCTGGTGAGGTGAAGAACCTCAATCCTGTTTTGTGGTGCTGCGCGTCTTGCCGCCCTGCTGATATGTCGATGTGCTCCGGCTTGAGGGGTTGCGCAGATCCAGAAACGGCGTGAAGTCGATGAAGTCCCGGCTCTCTCTGCGGATCGTCGGTTGCCGGGGTTTGTTAGCCTCTCGCAACGACTCCTCGATGTAGGTTTTGAAATAGCGGTCGAATTCATTTTCCTCCTCTTTTTCTTCCGATGTGGAATCGACCTCGGGTTTCACGTAATCCGGCAGTCTTTTCGGCCGATATTCCTGTGTGTTCTCGAAGATCGGTTGCGGATCCCCCGTGATGGTGATGGCGGGCAGTGGCTTGATTCGTGGCTTGTTCGGACGCGTGATACGGAAGGCGGAGTTGCGGGTGCCGGCCATCCGGCGGATGTACTTGGTGCGATTCGCAATCTCGTCCTCGGTCGATTGGGCTGCCATATGATCCGTCTGGACGATCGATTCCCGGAGATTGGCCAGAACGGAGGGTGTCCCGGTGATCAGGATGATGTTGGCACCATTCACTGCCTCGATGCGCACGTCACTTTCGTCGAATAAGGGCTGCATCTCAGTTGCGACCTTCGTGGCTTCCGCGTGGTACAACCGCACTGCTGAGCGACCCGTCTTTATTCGGTCATTTTGCCATGAGCTGCGGGTGAAACGCTTGCCGTGCCATCCGCTGCGCCGCTTCGATCCATCTTGCCATGAGCTGCGGGTGAAACGCTGGCCCCAACTGGGCTTTTCAGTTTTAAGGTGTTCGACAGCTCTCTTACGCATTAATGCATAGGCCTTG
>CAJXAU010000270.1 GCA_913050205.1 uncultured Verrucomicrobiota bacterium | reverse complement strand
GCGCGGCAGGTGAGTCGCGTTGGTCGAACGCCTCCAGCGCAAAGTCACCGTACTGCACCATCCAGTCTCGTAACTGTTTTTGGAGTACGCTCATCGCTGCAGGTCGGTCAGTGGTCAGGTTTTTGAGACAGAACGGATCGTTCTTAAGATCGTAAAATTCCTCGACCGTCCTGTACTCGAGGTGGTGCACGCGCTTGGCCAGACGCGCGTCTTTTTCGCCCGCACGCTTCATTGCCCGATACGTCAGGCCAGCCATCGGTTCGGCGCTGTACGTCCGCCTGCCGTTTGACCATGCGTTAAAAACATAAACATGATCACGAGTGATCACCGAGCGCATCGGATACGGCTTGCGCCCGTGGATATGGTGAAACTGCGCGTAGACTGCATCACGCCCGTCCTGCGATTCACCCTTGAGCAGCGGCAGGAACGAACGCCCGTCCTGTCGTTCGGGACTTGGCAGGCCAACCGACTCGAGCAACGTCGGCAGCAGGTCCACCGTCGAGACCATGTGCTGCCTGTCGACTTGTTTTTCTTTAATCACCCCGGGCCAGCGAACGATCAACGGCGTTCGTGTGCTCTCCACGTAACAGTTTGTCTTGGCAAACGGTGCAGACATGCCGTGGTCGGACAGGAACAACACGATCGTGTCGTCATCCCGGCCGGCCTCAGCCAGTTCATCGAGGATCACTCCGACCATGTCGTCGAGACGCCGCGTCGAGGTACAGTAACCAGCCATCTCCTTTCGGATGTCTGGCAGGTCCGGAAGAAAACCGGGCACCTTCACCTCGTCCGGACGATAAGTACGCGACGAGGCGGCCCTCTCGAAATGACGGTTGTTCGACGGCCCACCCCCGTAGGGCCGATGCGGATCGTGCGAGCTGGCCATCAGGAAAAACGGCTGCTGCGACTCCTGAGCCATTTGAAAAAAAGAACGCGTGAACCGGCGATACTGCGCGGGGTCACGGCCCCACTTGTTTTCGTCCCCGGCCCCCTGCCAGCGATACACCACTGACCAATGAAAAACGTCCTGCTGCCGAAGAGGTTTACCGACCGTGCCACAAAGGTAACCGGCCTCGCTCAGGATCGCCGGGAGGGTCGGTGTCCCGGGGCGGATGCGCTGGAATCCTTCCGCGCCATTGTTGTGCGGGTACAGGCCGGTAAGCATCACGCTACGCGACGGAGTGCAGACGGCGATATTCACGTAGGCGTGCTCAAAACGCATGCCCCCGGTGGCCAAGCGATCGATGTTTGGCGTAATCTCCGGCGCCGCGCCACCGAAACAGCCGGGCGAATCCCAGTTCATGTCGTCGGCAACGATCATCACGATGTTCGGCCGCTTGACCGGGGCGCCCTGCTGCGCCCAAGTCGACTGCGCTTGGCCAAGCGCCAAGCCTGCCACCAACAGTAGTTTGAGTGAATTCGTCATGCGACGTCCAGCTTGGCCAAGCGATGGTTCAGGACAACGTTATTTTTCCGACTCCATCACCCAGGCGAGGTTGAACCGCGCGAGCCAATCCTTGCCGGCCAAGAGATAAATCTGCCCTTCGCTAGGCGTGCCCTTTCGGCCGGCGGCCAGCCACGTGTAATTGCCCGGGCCGGGACGAACCATGCGCTTGGCCGGCCAGGTTTTGCCGCCATCGAAACTCACGCGCACGGTGATGTTTTCACGGGACGGCCCCGGGCCGGGGGCACTGTAAATGAGAATGTCTTTCCCTTCGTAAGGCAATCGCAACAGCCCGGCCTTGCAGCCGTAGACATCCGGCGGGCCGTCGAATAATTCGTCGTCCTCATGCTCGTCGACCCACGTTTCGCCGTGGTCGAAACTGTGCGCGATCCGGCGGTTGCCGGGGCGGCTATGCGTGCGGGAGTTGTAGTAGACACTGCCGTCGGAAAGCTCCGCCAAGCCGGCTTCCCCCGTGCCACCCAACGGAAACGGCGCGCTAGGAATCCACGTCCGTCCGCCGTCGTCGCTGTAGATCGAGTTGCTGTAGTGATCGTCAAAATGTTTCTGACCCTTGCCCTTGTTGAGATAGCCGACGAACACGCGGGTGGGCATGAGCAGGCGCCCTTTTTTTTCGCCGTACTTCAGAGTCACGCCGGGATCACACGAAAGCAGCGTGGCACTAAGCCAACCGTTTTTGTCCGGCTTGATGGTGATCTTCTCGGTGGTCCAGGTTTTGCCGTGATCCCTGCTGCGATACAGGATTGGCGCCGGCATGAGGCTTGAGGCGAAGATCATGATGTCACCGTTAGTCTCGTCAACCAGCACGTTGCCGGCCTCACTCCAGCCGACAGTTGGGCCGCGATAACGGCCGTCGTCCGACATGTCGTGCCCAATCGGAACCGTCTTGCCGACAACAATCTCCGCCCCCCAGCTTTTGCCACCGTCCTCACTGCGTTTGACGAGTACAACGCGGCCCTCGAGATCGTCCTTCACCAGCAGCAGCGTGCCATCCATCGCCACCGCAATGGTGCCCATACGAATCTCCTCCTCCTTGATTTCGAGGAACGGCTGAAGGGTGCTGTTCGCATCACGCGGATCTGTGCCTTCGAGCAGTTCGTACCCATCCGGCATGCGATCGCCATCCGTGTCAACCAACGTCGGGTTGGTTTCAGTTTCCGCGAGTTCCTCGGCGTCCTTCAAGCCGTCATTGTCGGTATCCTGCTTTAGCGGACTGGTCTTGTAACGGTTCACCTCGGCCCCGTCCGCCAACCCATCTCCGTCGGTATCGGCCCGGTCGAGCGCGGTCTTCAGCGCATACTCCGTTGCGTTGTCGAGGCCGTCTCCGTCAAAATCCCTTTTCGCATCGCCCGCGTTGTTCGGGTTTAAAAAAGCGTACCGGTTTTCGATGCCATCCGTGAGGCCATCGCCGTCGGTGTCCACCGGCAGAATCGGCTCGGCAAACTTGCCATTCAGTCCGTACTTGTCGTTGAGATACCAACTCACGGCGTTAAATTCGTTATCCTCAAACACGTCGCTACCATCGCGAGTCAGCAGTCGGTTGAATACCAGGATTTCCGCGATCTCTCCGCCGAAGAACCACTCGGCACCCGGCTCACCCGGGGCGTCCAGCAGCCCATGCCCGCCGACCTGCACGAAGCGCACCGGATCGAGCGGCAACGTCGAGGAATGGTTTGCCCGTGCGTTTTGATTCACCCCGTCGAGGTACATCCGGACGCTCGCCTTCTTTTTGTCAAACTCCACCACAAACACGTGCGGCTTGGTGTCCGCCCATGGCTCGGAGGTTTGCAATTTTTCGCCGTTGCCATCCGCTCCATTGTGCACGGCAAACCAGCCCTTGGCATCGCTTCCGCGCCGGATACCGACTCCGCCCCGCCCATTTTTGAATCCGGCGTTCGGGCCAAGCGTCAGCGCCGAGATCGTGCTCGTTTGATCCCAGCGGCCCACGAGAAAAATCGTTCCCCGGTTCAAGGCGAACTCCGACTTCACCCGGCCAATCAAGCCCTGAGTTTTAGCAAAGTTTGACCCGCCACCCCCACCAAACTTCAACGCCGGTTTTCCGCCAAAACCGGGTGCATCCTCCAGCCACTCCGGCCACGTTGCCGGGTCTTCGTAGGCGTTTGCCAGATGGTTGCCCCGACCGGAATAATCCGCCCAACCCTTCACTCCATTGGCTGTG
>CAJXAU010000269.1 GCA_913050205.1 uncultured Verrucomicrobiota bacterium | reverse complement strand
GCTGGCAAGGCTGTCAATCTGGCCAAGGTCGAATTGACTGAGACGCTCAATCGACGGCGTGAAGAGTTGGAATTGGCCGAGGCCGCCCCCAAGCACGCCACCGACTTCACCGCCCCGGGCCGACGCCGGCCGCTGGGCAAAAAACATCCGCTCTCACAGGTCACCGAGGACATCGTGCGCAGCTTCCGCAAAATCGGCTTCGCCGTGGCCGATGGCCCCGAGATTGAGACGGAACACTACTGCTTCGACGCGCTCAACACCCCGGCCGACCACCCCGCTCGCGACACGCAGGATACATTTTTCCTCAACACCAACGAGCGGCCGCTCCTGCGCACGCACACCTCCTCGGTTCAGATTCGCGTGATGGAAAAGACGCCGCCGCCAGTGCGCATCATCGTGCCGGGCCGCGTTTATCGCCGGGACACGGCAGACGCCACGCACAACCCCACTTTTCATCAGATTGAGGGGCTGTACGTCGACAAAAACGTCACCGTTGGCGACCTCAAGGGCACGGTGGAGTTTGTCTTCAAGGAACTGCTTGGCAAGGAAGTGAAGCTGCGATTCCGGCCACACTACTTTTCCTACACCGAACCTAGCCTCGAGATCGATTTTAGCAGTCCGCTCGTCCGCAAGATGGGCAAGGAATGGCTCGAGATCGCCGGCTGCGGCATGGTGCACCCTCGGGTGTTTGAGAATGTCGGCTACGATCCCGAGCAGTGGAGCGGCTGGGCGTTCGGCTTTGGTATCGAGCGCATCGCGATGATTCGCTACGGCATTAATGACATCCGTCTTTTCTACGAAAACGACAAACGCTTCCTCGAGCAATTCTAGCGCTTGGCCAAGCGGGTGTCGCTTGGTTTGCAAAAAAACTCCGCAACCATCTGAATGCGCTTGATTGGCGTTTCCTAATTGTTACTTTTCGGCCCCTGTCGTGGGATGGCCCACGGTGATTGACAACTCCCCAACAAAACCAAACCGTCGTGAAAATTTTTGCCGGCAATTCGAACCTGCCCCTGGCCGAGTCCATTTGCAACACGATCGGCATCGAGCCGGGCAAGATTACCCTCAAGGCATTTCCTGACGGGGAAACGTTTGCCAAGATTGAAGAAAACGTCCGCGGAGAGGACGTGTACGTGGTTCAATCCTCCTGCCCCCCGACGAATCATCACCTGATGGAGTTGTTCATTATCATGGACGCGCTCAAGCGGGCCAGTGCCGACCGGATCACGGCGGTGATGCCGTTCTATGGCTACGCGCGGCAGGATCGCAAGGATCAACCCCGCGTCCCGATCTCAGCCAAATTGGTGGCCAATCTTTTGGTGGCGGCCGGCGCGAACCGTATCCTCACGATGGACCTCCACGCCCAGCAGATTCAGGGCTTTTTCGACATCCCGGTGGATCATCTCTATGCGTCGCCGGTTATGTTTGATTATCTGAAATACAACAAAAACGGTGACTTGGTGGTGGTCAGCCCGGATGTGGGCGGGTTGAAGATGGCACACGCCTATTCGGAGATGCTTTCAGCCGATCTCGCCATCGTGGCCAAGCGCCGCACCAGCGCCACTGAGACAGAGTCGGTGGGGATCATCGGTGAAATCGAGGGAAAACACGCACTTTTGGTTGATGACATCACCGAAACCGCCGGGACACTCGTCAACGCGGCGTCGATTCTCAAGGAGCACGGGGCGCTCAGTGTCCGGGCCGCCGTTTCACATGCGATTCTGAATGATTTGGGCATCGATCGTCTGAGAAATTCTTGTATTGACGAACTGATAACGACTGATACAGTCCCCCGCCCCGAAATCGAGGGGCTGAACGTGACAACCCTCTCAGTTGCGGGTTTGTTGGGCGAAGCGATCCAGCGGATTCACAACAATTCCTCAGTGAATTCGCTGTTTCGATTCAAGGGAGCCCGCACCACCTGAAGCCCCTCGGGGAAGCCATTTTAACAGACTGACATGAAAGCGATCTCTTTGGCCGCCAGTGAGCGAACGTTGACCAAGACGAACGGAAGCAAAAAAATCCGTAATTCGGGCCGTTTGCCCGGCGTGCTTTACGGTGAAGGCGACCCTCAAATCATTGAACTGGAGTCCGTCCAGTTCGAAAAGGCCGTCAAGTCAACCTCCGCAAAAAACTTTCTTGTGGAACTGGAACTCGACGGTACCAAGAGCATGGTACTGGTGCAGGACGTTCAAAAGCACCCCATCACCCGCCACTGCCTCCATGTCGATTTCCGCCGGCTGACCGATGACAGCGTGATCACCGCCAAGGTACCACTCCTCGCCACCGGTACCCCCGAGGGCGTCAAAGTCGGTGGTATTTTGCAGACCCTATTTCACACCATCACCCTTCAGGGCAAACCGGCAGACATTCCGGAAACGGTCGAAGCCGACACCACCCACCTGCAGGTGGGTGAAGGCATCCTCCTTGAGGATTTGGATTTGCCGGAAGGCGTGATCGCCGTGGGCAACCCGAAATCGCGTGCAATCGCAGTGGCTGCCTCCCGTATCACGGCCAAGGCCGAAGAGGCGGAAGGCGGGGATGCCGCCGCCGCTGCCGAGGGTGATGCCCCGGCAGAAGGCGATGCTCCTGCCGAGGAAAAGAAGGAAGATTGATTTTGTTCGAACAGCGAACTGCCTGATGCCGTTCGCTTGGTTCTTTGATACGGCCCGCCATGGAAGAAACATTCCTCATCGTGGGCTTGGGCAATCCCGGAAGGGAATATGCCGGCACCCGACACAACATCGGGTTCATGACGCTTGAGCGCTTGGCCAAGCGCTTGGCCTTGGATTGGCAGGTGAACAAAAAATTCACCGCCCACTTGGCCAAGGGCAGCCACGGAGACAAAACTCTCCTGCTCTGCGAGCCTCAGGGCTACATGAACGTGAGCGGCAAAACCGTCGCCCCACTTGCCCGGTATTACCATATTCCGGCCGATCGCATAGTTGTCGTGCTGGATGACTTGGATTTGCCGCTTGGCACGCTTCGTATGCGGCCCGGTGGCGGAACCGGCGGCCATCGTGGCCTTGAGTCCATCAAGGATTGCCTCGGAACTGGGGAGTTTCCTCGGCTCCGGCTTGGGATCGGGCGCCCTGCTCCGGCGCGGGACGTGTCCGGTTTTGTGCTCGGCAAATTCACCGAGGACGAAAACCGGCCACTGGACAAGGTGCTGGAAAAAGCGGCTGACCAGCTTGAATGCTGGATGAACCGGGGCCTACAAACGGCCATGAACAATTACAACGGGGATATTTCCCCACCGAAAAAGAAGAAAGATGACGAAATACGAAGGAACGATCATCCTGAAGGAAACGGGACGTGAAAACACCGTCGAGGAGGTACAAAACCTGATCACGGCTGAGATCGACTCAGCCGGCGGCAAGGTCGGCGAATTCAACGCGACCGGGCTGCAGGATTTCTCCCGTGTGGCCAACCGGAAAAATCCGAACGGCTACTACATCGAAGTGAGTTTCGAGTCTCAGGCCGATGCGGCGAACGACCTGAAGAAACGCCTGTTGAAGATCGGGGACATCTTCCGCGTCTTCTTCACCAAGCCGGCCTAAACCGTTTGATTTTACACCGCGCAATCGCTTAACCTCCCGACATGGCAAGCTTCAACAAAGTCATCTTGATGGGCAACCTGACCCGGGATCC
>CAJXAU010000268.1 GCA_913050205.1 uncultured Verrucomicrobiota bacterium | reverse complement strand
CCGGGACCCTTTGTGATTCGCCGACTTACCAAGGCCGAATACGCCAACACCCTGCATGAACTTTACGGAGTCGATCCGTCGATCGCCGACAGCCTGCCGGAGGAAGTGATCGGAGAAGGTTTTCTCAACTCCATCTCACCTTTGCAGTCCGAACTCTTCCTGGGCATTGCCAACAAGGTTGTCGAACAGGTCGTTGCTCCAAGAGGCAAGGCTCCCACTGCAATCCAGAAATACCTCTTCGGCAAGCCCCCGCTCGAAGGAAGCGACCTCCGCAAGGAAGCCCGAAAAATCGCCCGTTCCCTTGCCCGGGATGCCTACCGGCGACCTGCATCCGAATCTGAATTGGATGTCCTGATTGACGTCTATGACTTGGGGCGGAACAATGAGCTCGACCATACCGAGGCCTTGACCCTCATGCTAAAGGCCATCCTCGTCTCACCGCAGTTCCTGTTCATCACTCCTGCCGGTGATCCGAAATCTGCCAAGGAACGCATTGTCCTGCTGGACGACCATCAATTGGCCTCACGCCTATCCTACCTATTGTGGTCGTCTCCGCCCGACGCCGAGTTGGCGGCATTGGCCGACAAGGGGGAACTTCACAAAAAAGCTGTTCTTAAGGCTCAAACGGAACGGCTGCTCAAGGACAAGCGCTCGCGTGCTTTGTTCGATGGTTTCGGCGCACAGTGGCTTCGGATCAACGAATTGAACGGGCAGGTATTCGATCCGAACACCTTTCCCCAAATGACCCCTGCCCTGCGCACGGCGATGATGAGGGAAGCTCGCCTGTTTTTTGAAAGCATCGTGCATGAGAACCAAAGCGTGGTACGGTTCGTGGACAGCGACTACACCTTCCTGAATGAACCGCTCGCCAAGGTGTACGGTCTAGAGGAATCCGTAAGTGGACTTAAAATGCGGCGGGTAAAGCTTGCGAACCCAAACCGCGGTGGCATTCTCGGCATGCCGGCCACACTCGCGACCACCTCCTATCCAAACCGAACCAGCCCCGTACGGCGAGGGGTTTGGGTTCTCGAACAGATCTTGGGAGATCGTATCCCGCCGCCGCCGCCCGACATCCCCGAACTCGAGCAGCAGGACCACAAGAAAACCGAGGGACTGACGTTACGCCAACGCACGGAACTGCATCAATCCGAAGCCACCTGCCGGAATTGCCACAAGATTCTTGATCCGATCGGCTTCGGCTTGGAGAACTTCGACGCCATCGGCCGCTGGCGCGAAAAGAACGAGGAGGGACTTGCCATCGATTCCTCTGGCAAACTGCCTGACGGAAATGGCTTTTCTTCTCCTGCCGAACTGAAAGGCCTCCTCGCTCGACGAGAGGCGGATCTGGCCCGCAACCTTACCCAAAGACTAATGGCTTATGCTCTTGGCAGACAGCTTGAAGGATACGATTATGTGGTAATCGACAGGCTGATGAATAAGATTGCCAAGGACAAGCACCGCGTGCGAACAATTATATCCGAGGTCATCAGCAGTTACCTGTTTATGCACCGCAGAGTGAAAGGATAAAGAGGAATACCATGAAAAACCATTCTATCGTTGACCGCCGCGCCTTTCTGAAAGGCACGGGTGTTTCCCTCGCATTGCCGTTCATGAATTCTCTGGCCTCGGCCGCCGCTCCCGCCAAGCCGCCCGTCCGCCTCGCATTCATGTATATGCCCCACGGTGTCATCATGGACCAGTTCTGGCCAAAAGACCAAGAAGCCTTTCTCAACTCACCGCCGTCCATCATCCAGTCCCTGCAACCGATCATGAACCAGTGCCTGATGATGAAAGGTATCTCCGGCGTGCCGATTACCCCCTTCAGCGGCGCGCCACACGCCTTGGAGCTTTCTACCTGGCTTACCGCGCGCTTGCCGGACGCCAGCACGCGCGGCCGCATCAACATTGCCATCTCGGCCGACCAGATCATGGCCAACTACGTCGGAGCCCACACCTTGCTGCCTTCGCTAGAGCTGGCGACGATGCCCCAGACGTGGAAGGAAAATCAGGCGGGCCTTCACGAAGGGTATTACTCATACTGCAGCTACCGCTCGCCCACGCAACCCGTCCCGGCGGAGATTGATCCGCGCAATGTTCTGAACCGGCTCTTCGGCAAGCGCGGCAAGGAGGGTCGCGTCACCCAGACCAACCCATTGGACCGCCAAATGCTCGACCGCGTAATCGGCGGTGCCCGAGACCTGCGCCGGACTCTGGCGAAGGTCGACCAACAGAAACTCGACGAGTACCTCGACAGCGTGCGTTCAGTGGAGCGCCGCATCGCCGCAATCGAGACCCGCCAGCAGGAGGCCGCCTTGGAGAAGAACGGCGTAGGACCCTCCAATCGACACGCCACCGACTCGGCCCCCATAGAGGTAAAGATTCCCGAAGGCGACAAGCGCAGTGAGTACATGCAGGTCATGTGCGACCTTACGGTCCTCGCTTTCCAGACCGACACCACGCGCGTCAGCACCTACATTGGCTCCAGGCCCAACGGCGCGTCCTACCCCGAACTGGGCTTCACCAACCAGCACCACTCGCAAACGCACTATGGCAACGATCAGGAAAAGATCCGGAAGGTAGCGGCGATCAACAAGTTCAACGTAGATCAGTTCGCCTACATGGTGAAAAAGATGCACGCCCTAAAGGAAGCTGATGGAACCCTGCTCGACAACTGCGTCATGATGTGGGGCTCGGGCTTGGAGGATGGCAACAAACACCGCCGCGACAATCTCCCGTTCATCCTTGCCGGCAAAGGCGGTGGCGCTCTCAAGACCGGCCGGTTCCTGTCCAACGTCAAAGGCAATCAGGGCGACCTGCTCACCACACTGCTTTCATGCGTCGGGGTCCCTCTGGACCGACCGATCGGCATCGCTACCAAACAGATCGCCGAAATGAAGGCTTGAGAAACGACGAGTTCAACTGACCGGAACCGAAGCGAAGGCCATTCAATCTCCACTAGACCTTGACCCGACGGATAGGCGTTCCTAATTTTAGGCGGCTCAAAAAAAACCAAATTTTTTTGAATCCAAAACAGGACTTTGAACGAATAAGATATTGTGACTCAATTTTCACATTAAACTCTAAACCAAGTAACATGAAAAAAATCACCACACACTTAGTAACATTCCTATTAATGAGCTCGCTTGCAATGGCAGCGCCCAAAAAAGACATCGTCGATACCGCCGTTGGAGCCGGAAGCTTCAAGACGCTTGTGGCAGCAGTCAAGTCCGCCGGACTGGTCGACACGCTCAAGGGCAAAGGCCCCTTTACCGTGTTCGCTCCAACCGACGAGGCATTCTCCAAACTTCCCAAAGGCACCGTTGAGTCTTTACTCAAGCCGGAAAACAAAAAGAAACTGACGGCTATTCTCACCTACCACGTCGTTTCGGGAAAGGTGAAGTCCAAGAAGGCGGCTAAACTCGATTCGGCTAAAACCGTGAATGGTGACGAGATCAGCATCAAGCCTTCTGGAAAGACACTGCAAATCAACATGTCTAAGGTCATTAAAGCCGACATCAAAGCTTCCAACGGCATCATTCACGTCATTGATTCCGTGCTTCTTCCCAGTGATTGCAAGAAGTCCTCAGGGAAAACGAGCAAGACTACCCAAATCATCAAACATGCAATCCATCGCGGGGTGCCATTGTTCAACTCGGGACATCAT
>CAJXAU010000267.1 GCA_913050205.1 uncultured Verrucomicrobiota bacterium | reverse complement strand
TCATCCGCCAAATGGTCGAGGAAATGACCGGCCTCGATTTCTGGTGGGTCGAGGATCTCGACATTTATTCCAGCAACGAATACGTGCCCGATTTGAAGCCATGGGATGTGAAGCTCCCCACGCGAGCACTGGCGGAGTTGTGTTTGGTTTTGTTTAACAGCAATGAGTTTGTTTATGTGTATTGATCGGCGCGGTGTCTCTGCTGGAGAGTTTTAGTTTTGCCAAGTCGAGGTGGCTGCGTACCATCGGCGCATGTCCAAGTTTCTACAGCGACTATTGATTGTTGTTTTTTTTGTGACCGCGTCTGGATCGCTATCGGCAGCAGACAAGGCCAAGGTGGTGTTTATTTCGGGCAAGCCGAGTCACGGGCGGTTGTCGCATGAGCATCGGGCGGGGAACATGCTACTGGCCAAGGCACTGAATGAATCCGGTCTGCCGGTGGAGGCGGTGGTGCTCAAGGATGTGGGCTATCCGAAGGATGACTCGGTGTTGGCGGACGCGTCGACGATCGTGATTTTTTGCACGGGTCACGGCGGGCATGTGTTGAATCGAAAGCTCAAGGAATTCGATGCGCTGATGAAAAAAGGTAAGGGCGTGGTGATGATTCATTGGGCGACCGAGGCAGTAAAGGGCGACCCGGCCGACAAGTTCCTTGAGTGGATGGGCGGATTCTGTGATCTGCACTGGAGCGTGAACCCGCACTGGATCCCAAATTTCAAACCGCAGAAACACGAGATCTGGAATGGCGTGAAGCCGTTTAGTGTAAATGACGAGTGGTATTATCACATGCGATTTGTAAAGGATCTCAAGGGAGTGACGCCGATTCTCACCGACGTGCCGCCGGCCTCGACGTTGAAGCGTCCGGATGGCGCCCGGAGTGGCAATCCCACCGTACGCAAGGCCGTGGCCAACGGCGAGAAACAGCATGTTGCCTGGACTTATGAACGAAAGGATGGCGGACGCGGTTTCGGCTTCACTGGCGGCCATGTACACATGAACTGGCAGCATGACGACAATCGCAAGCTGATGCTCAACGCCATCCTCTGGACGGCCAAGGTGAAAATCCCCAGAGACGGGGTGCCTTCCAAGACGCCGACCAAGGAGGAGATGCACGCCAATCTGGATTAATCCCCATGCAAAGCAAGGCGGCTACGGTTGAGGCGTATTTGGCGGAACTGCCGGAGGATCGACGGGAGGCGATCGAAACCATCCGGCAGGTGATTCTCAAAAATCTACCCAAGGGGTATAAGGAGGGGATGCTGTACGGGATGATCGGTTACTACGTGCCGCACTCGATTTATCCGGACGGCTACCACTGCACGCCGACCGATCCGTTGCCGTTTGCCAACCTGGCGTCGCAGAAAAACCACATGGCATTTTACGGGATGGGCATCTACGTCGACGAGGCGCAGGCCAAGTGGTTTGTGGAGGAGTGGAAAAAGACCGGCAAAAAACTCGACATGGGCAAATCGTGTGTGCGTTTCAAAAAACTCGAGGATGTACCGCTGGAGGTGATCGGCAAGGCGATCAAGCGGATGCCGGTGAAGCAATACATCGAGCTTTACGAGAAGCAGTTGAAGGCGAACAGTGTCGGCAAAAAAGTTTCCAAAAAACGGTCGGCGGCCAAGACGAAGAATCGTTGAAATGGGGTGGTGGCAAATCGCGGCGTGTTTGGCGCTTGGCTTGAGCGTGGCGCTTGGCCAAGCGCGCGCAGAGGAGATCAAGCGGCCGAACGTGTTGTTCATTGCGATCGATGACTTGAACGATTGGGTGAGTTGCCTTGGGGGGCATCCGCAGGTTGAGACGCCGAACATCGATCGCTTGGCCAAGCGCGGGGTGCTGTTCAGCAATGCCCATTGTCAGGCACCGATTTGCAATCCGTCCCGCGTGAGCCTGCTGACCGGCGTTCGCCCGTCGACTTCAGGCGTGTACGACCTGAATCAACCGCTGCGCAGAGCGCCGGCGCTCAGGGGGGCAGTCACCTTGCCGGCCAATTTCATGGCCAGCGGATATCATGTGCTTGGGCGCGGCAAGATTTATCACGGCAAACCGTACGCGGATGAGTGGCATGATTTTAAGGTGAGGCCGGACGCAAGAAACAAGCAGTTTAGGGTGAAACCGATTTCGCGGTTGCCGAAGATCCGGGTGCGTGACTTCGGCCCAATCGATCTTCCGGAAGAGCAGTTTGGCGACGTGATCAACGCCAGATGGGCGGCGGAGGCGTTGAAACAGGATTTCGGGAAGCCGTTTTTTATGGCGGTGGGAATTCGCCTGCCACATGTGCCCTTGTACGCTCCGCAAAAGTATTTTGAGCGACACCCCAAGAAGGGAGTGATGTTGCCAAGGATCAAGCCGGATGACCTCGCGGATCTTCCTCCGGCCGGGGTGGCGATCACCCGTTACATGGACAAGACGCCGCTCAACCATGAGGCCGTGCTGAAAACCGAGAGTTGGCACGAGGCCGTGGCGGCGTATCTGGCCTGCACGGAATTCGTCGACCATTGCGTCGGGTTAATGCTCGACTCGCTCGACAAAAGTGCCCATGCGAAAAACACGCTTGTTGTGCTGTGGTCGGACCACGGCTGGCACCTCGGAGAGAAGCGGCTATGGGCCAAGCGCTCTCTTTGGGAGGAGTCCACCCGCGTTCCAATGATCCTCGCCGGCCCGGGTTTGGCCAAGGGGCGATGCGGTCGGCCGGTTCAGTTGCTCGATCTTTATCCCACGCTTGCCGAGTTGTGCCGCTTGGCCAAGCCGCCGCAGACACTGGAAGGGCATTCGTTGTTGCCGCTGCTCCGTGAACCAAGAGCCCCGTGGCCACACCCGGCAATCACCACCTTTCAGCGAAACGACCATGCTATCCGTACGGAGCGTTGGCGTTACATTCGTTACGCGAATGGTGACGAGGAGTTGTACGATCACACCACGGATACCGAAGAGTGGCACAATCTTGCCGGTGAGATGCGTTTCAGACCGGTGATCACCAAGTTCAGGTCGTATCTACCCAAGGTCAACGCGACCGATGCGCCAACGCGGTAACTGGGTTTTCTGAGATTGGATTCGTGGGTTGCGTCAGTCTCGCGCCGAGTGCGTGCCATTCCCGCGACTGGCCGTTTTTCCCAATAAAAACGGTTTTCAAATTGCTGAAATCCGGTACAAATCCTGCCCGGTACAACGGTTGCTCACTGTAGCGATGACACGTATGTAACATTGGCCCAAAGTCAACTGTACAAGGAGTCGTATTTTTTTTCACATGAAGAAGTTGTTTTTTAAACTGGCCATCGCTTGGTCGGTGCTGGCCGGTTGGACCGGGGCACTCGCCGAGCAGGTAGTCGTGAACGAGGTGATGTACAATCCCAAGGCGGGCGAACCGGAATGGATCGAACTTGCCAACATCACCGCTACACCGTTCGACATCGCAGACTGGAAATTGCGGGGCAGTGTCGAGATGGACTTTCCGGCGTTCGACGAGGCGGATGCCAACGCAGCATTTTTGCGACACTGGCAAAAGATCATCCTGACGAGCATGGACGCGGGAGAGTTCCGCAAGCAGTTCGGCGTGCCGTCGAGTGTGAAGGTATTCGGGCCGTGGGCGGGGAGGCTGCCAAACGAGGGAGGGCGTATCACGATCAAGGACAAGAACGGTGTGCAGATGTGTACGCTTGGCTACAACGATC
>CAJXAU010000266.1 GCA_913050205.1 uncultured Verrucomicrobiota bacterium | reverse complement strand
GATCTCGCCGACTTTTTCGTCGTCAACGTCAGCTCGCCCAACACGCCCAACCTCCGGCAATTGCAGGACAAGGCCGCACTGGCGGAAATCCTCGCGGCGCTGCAGGGGGCGAACGACACACAGCGCCCGATCCTCGTCAAAGTCGCGCCTGACCTCGGCTTCGATGCGTTGGATGAGATTGTGGAATTGATCGAACCGCACAACCTCGCCGGGTTGGTGGCCACGAACACCACGATCGCCCGCCCCGATGAGACCGAGCCGGTTCGCGCCAAACTTTACACCGAGACCGGTGGCATGAGTGGTCGCCCACTGGCCAGACGCAGCACTGAAGTCATCCGGCACCTTTACCAACAAACCAAGGGCGCGGTGCCGCTCATCGGCGTGGGCGGTATTTTCACTGCCGACGACGCGTGGGAAAAGATCACCGCCGGCGCGTCGTTGCTGCAGATTTATTCCGGCCTCGTTTACGAGGGGCCACAAATCAACCGCACCATCCTCAACGGCTTGGCCAAGCGTCTGGCCAATGAGGGATTGGCCCACATCCGCGACGCCGTCGGCATCGCCTCATGAACCTCGTCTGGCCAAGCGCGCTGTTGTGCCTCGCCCTCGCCGGCCCGGCCACAGCCGATGAGGCCGACGAACTGCGCAAACTCGGCGCCGGCGTCTTCACCACCGCGGGAGCAGTCACCGAGATCAATCTCAACCGCTCAAAGATCACCAATGCCCAGCTCAAACTGGTGGCCGCTTTTCCAAAACTCACCGACCTGTCGCTGGAGCAAACCAAGGTCACCGGCAGGGGTCTCGCGCACCTCACCCGCTTGGCCAAGCTCGAGTGGGTGAACCTGTTTCAAACGACGGTGGGCGACGATGGGCTCGCGCACTTGGCCAAGCTCAAGTCGCTGCAACAACTGCCAATCGGTAAAACCAAGGTGACCGATGCAGGGCTGGTGCACGTCGAAAAAATGAAGCGCCTGAAGTACCTCGGCCTGCGCGGCAACAACATCACCGACAGCGGCATCCCACGCTTGGCCAAGCTGTCGAAGCTGACTGAGTTGCACCTCGGCGAAACCAACATCACCGACAAGGGAACGACTGCGCTCGGCGCGCTTGGCCAACTGCAGAAACTGTGGCTGCACGATACCAGAGTGACCGATGCCAGTATCCCGCGCCTAGCCAAGCTGAAACAATTGCAGGTGCTTTACCTGTACCGGACGAGGCTCACGATCGACGGCGTGCGCCGACTGCAAAAAGCCCTCCCCAAGTGCCGTATCTACTACCGCTCAGCCACCGTCCCGGAATAATTTAAAATGAAAAACAGCCAACGAACGGTTCGATCCATCCACGCGTGGCTTGGGTTGATCACGGGGATTCAACTTCTGTTTTGGTGCGCCGGCGGACTGGTGTTCTCCACGCACGACATCGAGTGGGTACGCGGAAACCTTGGCAGGGACAAGTCCCCCCTGCCCACGCTGCAACCGAGCACTATCAATACCTCACCGGCGGAAGCCATCGCCAACTGCGGATTGGCCAGTGTCCACGAAGTCACACTGACCACGCTGCTCGGAAAGCCGGTCTACCGGCTTACAGGCAAGGGGGGCTCGGCACTGGTCGATGCCAACAGTGGCGACGCATTTACCATCAATGAAAAACAGGCACGAGCGATCGCACAGGCTGATCGTGCAGAGAAACCGGAGATCACCGGAACAACACTGATCACAACCAACGCCCCAACCGAGTTTCGCAGGCGAACCCTTCCTGCGTGGCAGGTGAAACTGGCGGACGCGGACAACACGCATGTTTACATCGACGAGGCAACCGGAGCTGTTGCCGCACGCCGCAATGACGCTTGGCGCCGGTTCGATTTTTTCTGGATGCTGCACACGATGGACTACTCCGGGCGCGACAACTTTAACACGCCGTGGTTGGTAATTTTTTCAGTGCTCGGCCTGTTGTCGGTCGGCTCCGGCTGGGGAATCTGGGTGCTTCGATTTGCCCGGGTACGCAATCGGCAAACAGCATGACTCCGCCGCAGGACAACCTGTTCGGCCTCGTGTATGAGGATGACGAATTGCTCGTGGTCAACAAACCGGCCGACCTTGTTTGCCACCCGACCAAAGGCGACGAATACAGCAGTCTCATAAGCCGCGTACGGCTGCACCTTGGCCAGTCGAACGTTCATATGATCAACCGGCTTGACCGTGAGACGACCGGCATAGTGCTCTTGGCCAAGCGCGACGAGGCGGCGAGGGAACTGCGAAAACTCTGGGAAAGCGGGGAGGTGCAAAAAACATACGACGCAATCGTACACGGCCACGTGAGGCCGGACTCCGGGCTCATCGACAAGCCGCTTGGCCCCGACGAAGCCAGCCCGGTAGCGATCAAAGATCGTGTGCACCCTGACGGCCGGGAGGCTCAAACCGCCTATGCCGTCACCCGATGTTTTTCCCGTTTCGAGGGCGATTTCACCCTCCTGCGCGTCCAGCCGCGAACCGGGCGCAAGCACCAGATCCGAATACATCTCGCATACCTCGGCCACCCGATCGTCGGAGACAAGTTGTACGGGCACGACGAAGACTGCTATCTCGCGCTGGTCGAACGCCGCCTGACCGACGAGCAACGACAGGCGTTGTTGCTGCCCTACCATGCGCTGCACGCCGGTGGATTGACCTTTGAATGGAGAGGCCGGGAATGGCATTTTGATGCTGAAGCCGAACGGTGGTTCAGCGGATTCATCGACCCCTAAACAAAAAAACGCGCACCGTAGTGCGCGTTTCGAAATGGGTTATCTGGATCGTTATTTCTTCACCACCCAGATGTTGCGGAAGCGAAGCGGATTGCTGTGATCCTGTAGGTGCAGAAAGCCCGGCTCCGGCCCCTCGGCCAGCGGGCTGGCGGTGGTGCGCTTGGGCAGTTCGACGTTATCGTGAATCAACACCCCGTTGTGGCGCACGGTGATCCGGGCGTTGGCAGTCTTTTTGCCGTCCTTGCCATACTTGGCTGCAGTGAAATCGATGTCGTAAGTCTGCCACTGGAGCGGCGGTAGGCACATGTTCAAGTCGGGATCCTTGATGGAATAGATACCGCCGCACTCGTTGTGCTTGCCGGCGAGACCGAAAGAATCCAGCACCTGCACCTCGTAACGGGCCTGCAGGTAACAGCCGCTATTTGCCCGTCCCTGCCCACGGCGGGTTGGCTCATACGGGAGGCGAAACTCGAGATGCAGCTTGTGGCTCTGAAACTTGGCAACGCTGTTTGCACCTTCCATCAGCAAACCGTCCTCAGTCATCTTGCCGGGCTTGAAGTTCTTTGCGGATTTGCCGTCGAACAACACGATTGCTCCCTTCGGCGGCTTGGCACCGAGAGTCGGGCTTTTGCGGATGGTGCGGTCGATGGAGAACGACTGGCCGTCGCGCTCAAAGGTCAGCTTGCCACCGGAGATGCTCTTGCTGGTAGTGCCACCGGTGAAGGTCACCGCGTCACCGTCGCGGGTGCCTTCGTACTCGCGTTTTTCGGCACCGTCATAACCGGCACCCGGTAGACCACCCGGGAAGAGAACCATCTTGAATTTGCCGCCGCCCAGCGCGATGACTTGGGCACCGACATCGAACTGGCCGCCAAGCGATCCGGCGTATTCGCCCTGGAACTTGAAGTCGGCGTCCACCTTTTTGGGATCGGCGG
>CAJXAU010000265.1 GCA_913050205.1 uncultured Verrucomicrobiota bacterium | reverse complement strand
AGTCAGACACGCCGCCTTATGGCCTCATCGCTTGGCCAAGCGCAAGGCAATCCGTAGGCCAAGCGCTTGGTTAGAAAGAAAAACACCGGGAAAATTTTTCCCGGTGGCGCCATAAAAATATCTTGGATTCAGACCAACTACCCGCCGTATACGTCCTTCTTCCAATTCTTGCTACCCATCGTGCGTTCGATGCTCTTCAGCTTGTTCTCACGCTTTTTGCAAGCCTTGACCACCTCGCGCGAGGCCGTGGTCCAGTTGATCCTGTTCAAGCTTTTAAGGTAGCTCTTCTGGTCCGGATACGTGTCGGCCGCCACGCGCTGGGAGAAGCCACCCTGCTTCAGGCGCACGATGGAAATCTTCCGAAGCATCGTGAGTGCATCTCGCGTCTTGCCCAGCGCAGGCTTGACCTGCAAGCGGCCTGTTGATTCCTGAGTATCAAGCCAGAGACCAAATTGACGAACCAACTCATCCCGGGGCTGGGACCAGTCGATGCCAAAACTGATCGACTCCTCAAACGGGCGCGTCTTGGCGTTCCCCCTGCCCAACTCAGTCACACCGGAAGCATTTCCCTTGAGCGAACTCGGGTCAGACAACGCTTTGCGGCACTCAGCAGTTTTCAGGAACGGTTCCTTCCCACTCCCAACCTCACGATCTAACTCCCACAATAGTGCGCGGTAGATCAGCGAACGCGGTGCTTTTTCGAGGACCGAGAAGTCCCACTCTTCATTTGCGATTTGCGATTTTTTGCTCATAAACCAAACGGTTGCAGTTAAATATTAGCTCAACTGGCAATAATGCTACCTTGGCTTGGCGTTCTGTCAATTTAACAATAAAAATAAATTTTTTTTATCCTATCTATTCTAATTAGTCCTTGTTCAGATTTAACATCTGATCTGTTTCCAAAGCGGCTCCATGTCGGGGTCCATCAGGGCGACCTCCTGAATTTTTTCCGGTTCACCTATTTTTTCCGCAACCCGATACCAATCGATCGCTAATTCCAGATCACCGAACTGGCAGGCGTAACAGGCAAGATTGTAGGGGATGGCCTCGTTTTCTGGAAACCGCTCTGCCACCGGTTCTAGTAATTGAAAGGCATCGTGGCCGCGCTTGAGGTAAAACAGCGCGTTGGCCTTATTGATCCAGCCGGCGGCGTTGCCGGGGTGGCGCTCGATCATGTAACCACCAAGTTCAACACAGCGCTCCCAATCCTTGTCCTGCGCATGAATATGCCACTCCAAGTGCAGCACCTCAAAGTGGGCGCGATGGGTTTCCGATATTTTTTCAAGATCGACCAACGCCTCGGCAGTGTTGCCCAACTGCATCCAGCCGGTGGCTGAGGCGAGATGCATGCTGTCGGGGGGCGGGATGTCGGATGGGGTGTCGCTGCTCATCCGCCGCCAACTTCCTTGGTGAACGCCTTCACCCCCTTGACGCCTGCCGCCTTTGCAGCGTCCATCACCTTGATGATTTTTCCAAACGGCGCATCGGTATCGGAGCGTATGGACAACCCTCGATTAGGATCCGCCTCCAGTGCCTTTTTCAATTCCGCCTCCAGTGCCGATTCTTCCACCGGTTCTGTTCCAAAATAAAAGTGAGGCGCCTCCTTGGCCACAGTGATGATCAACGTCTTGCTCACCGCCGCCTCTTTTTGCGCCTGGGATGACTCCGGCAACGCCAGACTCACGGCTGCCTGATTTTTAAACGTCGTGGAAACCACCATGAAGATTAGCACCACCATCAGCACATCGATCAACGCCACCACAATGACCGTGGGTGGTTTACGATGTTTGCGTGGCAGAAATCGCATGAGGATTAGTTCCCGTTTTCGTTGGGGTACTGTCGGCGCAGAAACACGTCGAGCTGTGTTTCCATCTCTATGGCAAACGTCTCCACTCGCTTATTATAGATGCTCCACCCCACAAGCGACGGGATCGCGATACTTAACCCGGAGAGCGTGGCCCAAAGAGCAGTCGAGATACCCTGCGCAAAAGCGGACGCCTCAGTCTCCCCTCCGGCCATCGTGCTGAAAATCTCAATGAGTCCGACCACCGTCCCCACCAGCCCCAGCAACGGGGCGACACCGGTGATGATCTCAAGCACGACCAAGCCCCGCTCCATTTGGCTTACCTCGTGGCGAGCACGCGACTGCAGCGCCTCGACGTTGTCTGGCTTGGCCCATTCGAGATGTTCCACGGCAGTCGTCGTCAGCCGGGCCAACGGGGTTTCCTTGTGGTGCTCCGCAAACCGGAGCACCGTGTTGACGTCCGCCCGCGTGTGACAATGGTCAAGACTGTCAACCAATGGCTTCGGCAGGATGACACTCCGCCTCAACGCCCAACCCCTCTCGATGATGAACGTCAAGCTGATCACCGAAGTCAGGCCCAATAAAACTAGAATCAGGGTATGCACTGCTAAAATTTACTCGATCCGCCTTTGGCGGGGCGAGGGATTCAATCGGCAAGCCAACCCGGCGGCAAGCCGAAACCATGCTCACGCATCAAACCATTCGTCCTGCGGATCGAATGCCGGGACGGGAATGTTGATGATTTTCAGCCGCCCCACCGCCCGGTGCCTACAGCCCGGCTTGATATAAACCGCTGTCATCGGCCGCACTGGCACCAGTTCTCCATCCAGTTCCAATTGCCCCTCCCCCTCAAGCACAAGATAAATCTCCGTCATCCGTTTATGGTAGTGAACTTTGGAATCCTGCTTGATCTCGACCTCGTGCAGACTGGCCACCGCGCCCGGTTCATCAGCGAACGCCCGCTTGGCCAAGCCACAGGGGCAGGGAGTTGGCTCGATTTCGTCCAGTTGCTCGATCAAATAATTTGCCATGGCACGGAACAGTTTGGGGCTCAATCACTTGCGGAGCAAGGGCCAACCTTGGCCAAGCGCTAAACCGTCCATTTTTTTGGTTCCGACATAAAAAACACAATAATTTGTGGTTTAAAAACTTGATACCACTACAAATTGTGGTAACACTCATTCCTTTGCCCAGCTCGGCCGAGCTTCCGAAGGTGGTTGGCCCCAAAAATCACCTTGGAGTGAGGTTTTTGCGCGTTACAACCCAAGCAACAGAAGCAACCCATGATCGACACCAGCGACTCATCAACCGCCCCCACCTCTCGTGCCCCGCGTCGTTCAACGAAACCAGGTGTCGCCACACCCAAGCGCGGCAACTTGGCCAAGGGCCGAAAGCGAAAGGGTATCAAGGTTGACAGGGTGTTCAGCGACGCGAAAAACAATCCCTATGACGAAAAGGAATGGGATTTGCGCACGGCAGAAATCACCGACGAAGGGGGCAACGTCATTTTCAAGCAGGAGAACGTCGAAGTACCGACCGATTGGTCACAGTTGGCCACCAAGGTGGTGGTCTCAAAATATTTTTACGGGGAACAAGGCACACCCGAACGAGAGACTTCCGTTCGCCAACTCATCCATCGCGTGGCCCGCACGATTGCCGACTGGGGTGTCAAGGACGGGTACTTCAGTAAAAAAGATGGCGAGATTTTCTACGACGAACTCTCGTGGCTCTGCCTAAACCAGCACGGGGCATTCAACTCACCGGTCTGGTTTAACGTCGGCCTATACCACGAGTACGGCGCAGGCAGCACCTCGGCCAAGGGCAACTGGCATTACAACCAAGCGCTTGGCCAAGCGGAACGCGCCACGTCGCAGTACGA
>CAJXAU010000264.1 GCA_913050205.1 uncultured Verrucomicrobiota bacterium | reverse complement strand
CCAAGTTCGGTCATGCACTGAGTTTTGGCAAGCTCGCCGCGGCGACCGCTTGGCCGACACGCTTGCTTTTCTCGTCCGGCAACTGCAACCGTACCGTCTCAGCCAACTCGGGAAATTCCTCGCGCAAGACTTCCTCCGCACGGGCGACGATCTGTTCACCGCCGCGCCCGGAGGTCACCCGGCCCAGCGCCAGCAACTGGCTGAAGTCATAAAAATCCGCGTACAGGCCAAGCGAGTAACCTAGGCAGATGCCGATGTCGTCAAAGATTGCGGGTACCCGTTCGTCGCCGGTTTCGTGAAGTTCCTGCACGTGTTTGAGCTGAACCGCAGGGTGGGCCTCCGGCAGGTCAATGCCGGCCAGCTTGGCCAGTCGCACCACGCCTTGCTGTGAAAAGTACTGCACCCCGCACCCGACGTCATTGGACCATTCGTCCACCGGGCCGGTCGGGTGAAAGTCCACTGGCGCGAAGGCCAGCTCGTTGAGCCAGCCGGTGATCCGGCCCTGTTGATCGAGAAATCCGACTGCCTGACTTGAGCCCATTGCGAGACCCAGCACCCCGTTGGTCTTGAGCGACATCGCCCCGGCCAGCGCGGTGACGTCCCCGTCGTTGGCCACGTCGAGCGGGACGCCCCATTCCTCGCCGAGGTCCCGGAAAATTGGGCGCACTTTTTCCGCAAACTGCTCGTCCGGCACGCTGCGGAACAGTGAGGCGACGCGGGGTTCGCTATCGACGATGATCCCGGCGGAGCTGCCGCCGATGGCGTCCACGCGCGGCAACTTTTCCGCCGCGAGCTTGAGGCCTTCGTTGATCTTGGCTCGGTGCCACGCGGGGTCGGCCTCGATGCGCGGGTCCCATGGAATCTCGGTGGTAAAAACCGGCTCGCCGTCCTGCACGGCAGCCAGCTTGTAGTCGCTCGCTCCGAGGTCGAACCCGATCCGGCAACCGTCAAGATGGCCGCCGATTGCCTTGGCGGTGTCGGTTGTCTCGACGCGGGCTGAGTCCAGCGCCTCGATGACGAGCGGTCGGCCGAAGGCGCGCTGCATCATGTCCGCGTCGAAGGCACGCGCTCCGTTGGCACTGTAAATCTTGGCCAAGCGCTTGGCCAAGTGGTCGCTGCCATCGCTGCTGTGGATGCCCACGCGGCTCGCGCCTTGTTGCCAGAGCAGGAATTTGCAAATCCGCTCCACCAGTCGCTCCACCTCCCCGGAGGGGTCGTCCGCCGGATTGGGCAACGTGACGCGATGCACGGAGCGGTCGCCGGGCAGGCGCTCAAGGAGGAAGGTCAGCTCGACTGCATTGGCTCCATCGGCCACCCGTTGGCGGGCCTGACGTAAAACCAGTGAAATGGGCTGAAAACCGGGATCGAGTGAGGGCGTGAACTTCGCCCGAATGTCTGAAAGGTAGGAATGGTTTCCCATCGGGGCAGGCAACATAAAAACTGTGCCTGTCTGTGGCAAGAAAAGGATAACTTGCCCCGCGCTTGGCCAAGCGGGACACTCCGAACCGTGAGCGATTCTGCACACAACGCACCATCCCGACGGAGTCGGGGCGCGATCAGCAACCCGGCCAATCGATTCGAGTCGCTCTCGCTGGAGAATGATCCCGACGGGACGGACGATTTCGAGCCATCGCCGGTGCGGACCGAGTTTTATCGGGATGCAACCAAGACCGTGTTGACACGAAACAGCAGCCCCGATGTTCCGTTCGACCTCAGCATCAATCCGTATCGGGGCTGCGAACACGGCTGCGTCTATTGCTTCGCCCGCCCGACGCATGAGTTTCTCGGTTTTTCCTCCGGGCTCGATTTTGAGTCGCGCATTGTGGTGAAGGAAAACGCGCCGGAGCTGTTGCGGAAAGAATTGGCCAAGCGCAGTTACCGGCCGGAGCCGATCGCGCTGAGTCCCAACACCGACAGTTACCAGCCGATCGAGCGGAGGCTCAAGCTCACGCGCCGCTGCCTTGAGGTGTTCGCCGAATGCCGCAACCCGGTGGGCATCGTGACCAAGAATGCGCTGGTCACCCGCGACCTCGATTTGCTGCAGGAGTTGGCGAAGTACGACGCGGTGAACGTGTTTATTTCCGTGACGTCGCTCGACACGGAACTGCGCCGTATTCTTGAGCCGCGCACTTCTCCCCCAGCGGCCCGGTTGCGGGCAATACGGGAGTTGTCCGGGGCCGGTATCCCGACCGGTGTGCTTGTGGCGCCGATCATCCCGGCGATCAACGATCACGAGATCCCGAAGATCATCGCCGCCGCCGCCGAGGCAGGAGCGACCAGTGCCGGGCACGTGATCCTGCGCCTGCCACACGCAGTCGCGCCGATGTTCGAGGAGTGGCTGGATCAACATTTTCCCGACCGAAAGGATAAGGTGCTGAATCAAGTGCGATCGATGCGGGGCGGGGAGCTGTACGAGAGCCAGTTCGGCAGGCGCATGACCGGCAGTGGCATCCACGCGGAAAAGGTCACGCAGATGTTCGAGATCGCCGTTCGCAGGGCCAAGCTGAATGGCCGGCGGCACGAATTGTCCACAGCAAACTTCCGCCGCCCCCAAGGCGACCAACTGGATTTGTTTTGATTACCTCACACCCCTTGCCAGCTTGAAGAGGGCGAATAGGAGGAAGAGGGCGCCAACGGGGAGCAGGATGATACCCAGCCCCGGCTCCGCGCCGTGGGTGACGAGACCGCCGAGGATGAACCCGCCGGGGACCAGCAGTGTGGCGGCGGTCAGGCAACGGGAGACCAGTTGGCGGACGGCCCCGTCGAGATTCATCCGCGCAAGCCCGGCGGCGAATGCGATATTCATGAGCGACAGCAGCGTGCCGTGCGCGTGGCCAAGCCGCAGCATAAGTCGGTGCGTCTCGTTGGCGCCGGTGTCCATGTACCAACCGACACGAAATGCGAGGAAGGCTTCAAGCAGTACGCCGAGGCTGACGAAGACAAAAAGCGACCACCAGCCGAATCTGAAATGACGCAGCTCTTCGGGCAACCGAGCGGGTGCGGTGGCGGCCGGCTTGGCCGGGGGTATCTGGGTTTGTTGTTCGCTGCGTTCGCGGCGGGTTGGTTTTTGTTTGCTCATTCCTGGAGGGTCATCGGACGGTTGTTGCGCTTGGCCTCGAGGCGCCGGGCCTCGGCCTCGATCGGCTTGCCCTGTCCATCGATCAACAGCTCGATCTGCTGGGCGACACCGGTTTGGTCGGGCAGTTGTTTTTCCCAGTCGGCCCGGGTTTTTTGAATCTGCGTGGTGCGCTTGGCCAAGGGCGCGGCGTAGTCGAACTCCGCCTTGGCCAAGCGGGGATCGGCCTGCAACGCCTTGTGCGCGATGTAGCGTACGGCGGAGTAGGGGTCATCCAGCGTGCGCAGCAACCAGCCGGCCTGCCAGTCGCCGCCCGAGGCTTGTCGCGCCGGCTCCCAGCCCATGTGCCAGGCGGCGATAGCGCGTTGACCGGCATCACCCTTAAGCAGCATTTCAAGTACGGAGGAGATGCGCTTGGCCTCGGCATTGAGCTCGGCTGGTTTGTGGTTGTACCACTCGGCCAAGTGCTCGTTGGTCCAGCTGAGTGACTGGTTGATGTGGCAGAGATTGCAGGCGTTGACGCGCCCGGTTTTCAATTGGGCAGCCACGCTGGGCGAGTCGATCTGGTGGCTGCGGATCGCGCTGAGCAGGCCGTAGGTTGTGTGCGGCATGT
>CAJXAU010000263.1 GCA_913050205.1 uncultured Verrucomicrobiota bacterium | reverse complement strand
AGGCCGACCAAGACAAAGTAGAGCGACCTGAGGCCCAAAATTGCAAACACATTCGACGTAAAAACGATGAATGCCTCTTGGGTGATCCCGAAAATGGCCGGGATGGAATCGACAGCAAAGATCAGGTCTGTGGTCTCAACCATGATCAGGCAGAGCGCTAGCGGAGTCAGCGCCCGGCGGCCATCCAGTTCCGTAAAAAACTTCTGGCCGTCGAACTGGGTTGAGACCGGGTAAAACCGCCGGGCCAGGCGAATGGCGATATTTTTCTCCGGCTCAACCTCCTCATCGCCAGCGAACAGCATCTTGATGCCGGTTATCAGCAGGAATGCGCCGAACAGGTAGAGGATCCAGCCGAATTGTTGGATCAGGCTGGCGCCAAGGAGGATCATCGCTGCACGCATCACAAGTGCGCCGAGGATGCCCCAGAACAGGACGCGGTGTTGAAACTCAGCCGGCACGCGAAAGAAGGAAAAGATCAACGCGATGACGAACACGTTGTCCATCGACAGGGACAACTCGACCACGTAGCCGGTGATGAACAGCTTGGTGTGGGTGCTGGTCCACTGCTCGCCAACCATGGCCGGGGCGATCCAAAAGGCGAACGCCATTGACATGGAAAACCAGATCGTCGTCCACATCAGCGCCTCGCCAAACCCGACTGCATGGGGCGTGCGGTGGAACACGCCGAGGTCGAGCGCCAAGAACACCAGCACCGCCCCAATAAACCAGGCCCAGTAAACCAGTCCGACGGTTAATCCGGCTTCAGTTGAAGCGGCGGCGTTGATTGTGGTGGCAAGAATCATGGTTTGTTCGGCGTGTGGCCCGGCGGTGTTTACACAGGCGGATGACAAAAAGAAAGCCGCCAAGCGTGTGGCCCGGCGGCTTTCGGAAAATGAATCCGTCCTATGCCTCGGAGGTGGAGATGCTGTGCTGGGTGATCACCGTCTCGTCGGCGAGCTTCGGTTTTTCACCCTTGTTGCGCCAAAGCACCAGCGACCCGGCAATAAAGATACTGGAGAATGTACCGGTGAAAACACCTGCCAGCAGCACAAACGCGAACTCGTTGATCGCACCCCCGCCGAAGAAAAAGAGCGATCCGGCGGCCAGCAGGGTGGTGCCGGAGGTGATAATCGTCCGGCTTAGTGTCTTGCTG
Organism: uncultured Verrucomicrobiota bacterium; assembly: GCA_913050205.1. GTDB lineage: Bacteria > Verrucomicrobiota > Verrucomicrobiia > Limisphaerales > UBA1096 > UBA1096. Next base: position 2,536 of record CAJXAU010000263.1, on the reverse strand, counting down.
ATGGCCACGTTCATGATCTCGGTGAACGTGCCCGGCAGGCCGAGTTTCAAATCCTCACGAATGCGGTCGAAAATCACGATGGTATCGTTGATTGAGAAACCGATGATCGTCAGTAATGCCGCCATCACGGGCGAACTCAGTTCGCCACCCCAGAGGAAAAAGATACCCATCGTCATGAGGATATCGTGAAGGATGGCAAGAATCGCACCCAGTGCGAACGAGAATTCGTAGCGGAAGGTCACGTACACAAGGATTGCAAACAACGCGATGAGCAGTGCCTTGACTGCACTTTGCAGGATGTCCTCGCTAATACTGGGGCCGGTGCGTAGCTGGCTGACTTTCTTAAATTCCTGATCTCCATCGAAAACCACGGCAAGAGCTTTCTCTGCCGTTTCGCCGCTGCCAAAAGGAACCGTCACTTGAAGCCGCTCGCGGCTGCCACCGCCGGACTGGTACTGGATCATGGCACCATCGATGCCAGTCTCCGAAAGAGCATCGCGCAACTTGGCATTGTCCTGCCGATTGTCCAAGGAATACTCAAACGTGATTCGGTCTCCGCCCTTGAAGTCGATGCCCAACGCGTCCGTACCTTTGTAGAATCCGTATCCGATACCGATGATCACCAACGCCCAAGAGATGCCAAACGCGATCTTGGCGGAACCCATGAAGTTGAGTTTGGGTTGTTGAAACAGGCGGAAACCGTGGTCGGCACCAAAGTTGCGGAACAGGTCAAACACCAGTCGCGTCACCACCAGCGCGGTGAACATACTGGCGCAGATACCCACGGTGAGCGTGACACCGAAACCTTTCACCGGGCCTGTCCCCATATACATCAGGATGACCGAGACAATGAGCGTGGTTAAGTTCGCGTCGATGATCGTGCCGAATGCCCGCGCGTATCCGGTTTCCACCGCACCCTGAATGCCCTTGCCGGATTTTAACTCCTCTCGAATCCGCTCGAAGATCAGTACGTTTGCGTCGATCGCCATGCCGATGGTCAGCACAATACCTGCGATCCCCGGCAGGGTGAGGGCGGCGTTCAGGTAGCACATCACGCCCATCAGGATAAACAGGTTGAGTACCAACGCGAAGTTGGCTATCGCACCGGCGAACCAATAATACAGGAGCATGAAGACTGCCACCGCGATCACGCCATACAGGGCGGCGTTTTGGCCGCTCTCCACGGAGTCCTTCCCGAGGCTGGGTTCCACACTCATTTCCTCTACAATAGTGAGTGGCGCCTTGAGCGGGTTTAACAGCGCGTTGGCGATGGAGGATGCCTCCTGAATGGTGAAATCACCGGTAATCTGGCCGTTACTGGTAATTTGCTCCTGCAGAGTCGGTGCCGACATGAGCTTTCCGTCGAGTATGATTGCCATGCGTCGCCCGACGTTTTGGCCGCTCAATTTTCCCATCGCGGCTCCACCTTCGCTGTTGAAGGTGAAGAGAATCATCGGCTTCGAGGTCAGATGATCCCGGGAGGGGGAGGCGTTCGAAATTTGTTCGCCCTTCAGGCCGTACTTGTTTTGAGTCTCGACGAGAACCTCCTCCGTGTATTCGACCCCATCCGGGTCTTTTTGTGTTTGAGTGTATTTTTTGTAGCCTTGTGGGGTGATGCCGTTGGAGATCAGGCTTAGTGAATCCTCATGAACGAGACCAAACTCAAGGAATGCAGCCTGTGTGACCAGATCACGGGCCTTGGCCTGATTGGCCTCGGAGAGACCGGGCAGCTGGATCATGACCTTGTCTTCTCCCATTGGCCGGATATCCGGCTCGACCACGCCACTAAACTCCTCATCGACGCGCCGCCGCAACACTTCCACCGCCTGCGAGAGGGCACCCTGTTGATCCGCTTGGCTGATGCTGTTGGTCTTCATCTGCACGAGGAATGAGGAGCCGCCTTGCAGGTCGAGTCCGAACTGGATTTGACCGGAGGAATCACGCTGCAGTTTTTGCATGATCAGGTCGTTCAGCTCCTTGGTCGTTTTCTTGCCGCTGAACTTGTAATTAAAGTGGTTCGTCAGTGCGACGCCGGACTCGGTGACCGCCGACATGAGCGCGCCATACTCATTCTTTTCCTGCTCCTCCTGCGCGTTAAATGTAGCCTCCGCCGTTTCGTGTATGGATATAACGGCCGCCCTGTCCGTCGAACTCGCCGACTCGGATTTAAATCGCTCCAGCAGCCTGCCAGGCTCGTCCTTTAGTGGGGTCATCTCGTACCCTGCCCAGCCCAGCACGAGAAGCAAAAATAGAATCCGGTTTAACTTATTTCGTTTCACGATGTTAGATTACTTGTTTTCCTTTAAATCTGCCCGGTCTGTAATGACGCGTTCCACCGAATCCTTGTAGACCTCAAATTTGCTTTCGAGGGAGCGGAGGGTGATCGTGTCGGATTTTACAGATTGAACGGACCCAACGATGCCGCCGCGGGTGACCACGGAGTCTCCGTTTTTCAGTGCTTCAACCATCTTTTTGCGTTCTTTCTCCCGCTTGGTTTGGGGGCGGATGAGGAGGAAATAAAAGATGACCATCATCA
>CAJXAU010000262.1 GCA_913050205.1 uncultured Verrucomicrobiota bacterium | reverse complement strand
GCTTGGCCATGGTTCAAGAGCCGAGAGAGCTGGCCATGGTGAAGATGGGCAACAGCAGGCCAAGCGCGAGAAAGCCGATTCCGGCGGCGACGAGGCAGAGGATCACCGGCTCGATCAGCCGCACGGCTTGGTCGACCTGCTGGTTGGTACGTCGCTCGACCGAGTCGGCGATCTGCAGAAGCACCTTTTGCAGTTGGTTCGATTCCTCGGCAACGGAGATCATCGCGATGACCTGTTCGGGGAACAGGCCGCCGGACTTGAGTGGCTCGGTCAGCGGCTCGCCGGCACGGACGTTTTCCAGAGCCTCATCGATGTTCACTGCGAGTAGGGCCGAGCCGGTGGCATCACGGCTGATGGCCAGTGCCTGCAGGATCGGCACACCGTTGGCCAGCATGGTTCCAAGGATGCGACAAAACCGGGTGATGGAGACCATCTTCAGTGCGTTGCCGACGACCGGAATCTTGAGACGCCAACGCTCGATCGCCTGCTTGCCGGCCTGACTCTGGAGGACGCTCCAGAAAAAGGCGATCACCCCGGCGATGGCGGCAGCGAGAATCAGCCAATGGTTGCGCAAGGTATCGCTCATGAAGAAAACGACCTCGGTGGGCAATGGCTTGTCCACCTCTGCGAGCATCGGCTCGAACTTGGGCACGAAGAAAATCAGCGCGCTGACCATGACGAGCGTGCCGAGCAACACAAGCATGGTGGGATATACGAGTGCGCCAAGTACCTTGCTGCGGAGATCGTCGAGGCGCTCGAGAAATACCGACAGACTGGACAGCACCTCCTCTAGGAAGCTGGCGCGTTCACCGGCCTGTACCATCACCGTGTGCAGAGTGGGAAAAATTTCCTGATGCCCGGACATCGACTCGTGCAGCGATTTGCCGTCGGCGACCTCGTTGTGTATCTCTCGCAATACGTCAGCCAGCCGCTTGTTGACGGTGGACTTGACGAGTGACTTTAGCGCGCGCAGAAGCGGCACACCGGAGCCGAGCAGGTCAGAGAGTTGGCCGTACATGATGCCGAGGTCGCGCGAAGCGATCCGGCGTCGAAACGAGTTTGCGCTTTCGTTGTCCTCGACGTCCCAAACGTCGATGGGGAACAGGTCACGGTTTTCCAGCAACCGGCTGGCGGCACCAACTGCTTCAGCCTCGATCTGGCCGGAGACTTTGCCGCCGTTCAGGTTCCTTGCGGTGTACTGAAATTTGGGCATGGCTAGGCGGCAGTCACGCGCAAAACCTCTTCCGGCGTGGTAACGCCGTTGCGCACTTTGAGCCAGCCATCCTCGCTCAACAGGCGCATACCGTTGGCTCGGCCGATGCGGACCAGTTCGCTGGCTGCCACGCGCTCGGTGATGCGCTCTCCCAACTCCTCGGTCATCGTCAGCAGTTCGTACAAGCCGGTTCGCCCTCGGTAGCCGCTGCTACGGCAGGCCCGGCAACCGCTGCCGGTGTACACCTTGGCGTCCTTGGGCCATTTCATGCTTTTCGGCAGGCCGGCATCCTTGGGTTTGATCTCAGTCTTGCAGGTCGGGCAGATGACGCGCACCAACCGCTGGGCCATCACACCGCTAAGCGTGCTGCTGACGAGGAACGGCTCGACGCCCATGTCGATCAACCTTGTAGCGGCTGAGGCGGCGTCGTTGGTGTGAAGCGTGGACAATACGAGGTGACCGGTGAGCGATGCCTGAGTGGCCGCCTGTGCGGTCTCGAGGTCTCGAATCTCACCGATCATCACCACGTCGGGATCGTGACGCAGAATTGCGCGCAGCCCCATGGCGAACGACATGCCAACTTTGTGGTCAACCGGAATCTGATTCACACCCTCGAGGTTGTACTCAACCGGATCCTCGGTGGTGATCACTTTTTTCTCCGGGCCAACGATGGCGTTGAGCGCGGCGTAAAGCGTGGTGGTCTTGCCGCTGCCGGTCGGGCCGGTGACGAGAAAGATTCCGTGCGGTTTCTCGATCAGTGTCTCGAATTCCTCGAACGTTTCCTCGTCCAGCCCCAGCTCGGTCAGGCTGTAGAGTACGTTCGTCTTGTCGAGGATACGCATCACCACGCCCTCACCGAAAATCATCGGGATGACACTCACACGAACGTCCACCTGCCGGCTGCCAACCGAGAACTTGATGCGGCCGTCCTGCGGGAGCCGCCGCTCGGCGATGTTCATGTTGGAGAGAATCTTGACGCGACTGATGATGGCGGACTTGAAGCGATTGATCTGCGGCGGCACGGCGGCCTCCTGCAGCACACCGTCGATCCGGTAGCGGATGGAGAGCGTACGCTCGAACGGCTCGATGTGAATGTCGCTCGCCCGCTCGTTGATTGCCTCGAGGATGATTTCGTTGACGAGCTTGATGACGCTCGCCTCCTGCGCCATCTGCAGCAGGTCTTGACTGTCGTCCTCCGAACCGGTGAGGGCGAGGTCGTCTTCGCCGGTCATCTCCTCGACCGTGTCGCCGCCGACGCCGTAGTGGTCCTTGATGACCTTGTCGATCTCGTCCCGGGGCGCGAGCACCGGGCTGACTTCGAGGCCGGTTAACAGTTTGATCTCGTCAAAAACATAAAGGTCGAACGGGTCGCTCGTCGCCACCTTGAGCGTGCCGTTTTCGCGGGTGATGGGCGCGAGGTGGTTGCGATAGACGAAGCGCGATGGCAGGGAGCGGATCGCCTCATCCTCAATCGTGGCGTTCGGCAGGTCCACGATCTCGAAGTCCAGCCGCTCACCCATCACCTTGAGAAAATCCTGCTCCGAGAGGGCGCCGTTCTGGATCAGCGCCTGGTCGAGCCGCAGCCCCTGGTCCTCGCGCAGACGCTCTGCAGTGTCGATGTCCTCCACGGTCACCAACCCTTTTTCCACTAAAACCTGTGTGTAGCTGCTCATCGTTTGCACTCGGCCAAGCGCTTGGCCAAGACCGTTTCCGCGGTGCCGCTATTCAAGACGATTGGGAAAAAATCGCAAGCATGGGGGATGTGCCCGGCCAATTTGCGATTTACAAAAAGTCCGCTTGGTTTAGCCTCCGGCCGGTGGCTGCGCTTGGCCAAGCGCCGGGACAGCCCGCCTGTTTTTTATATGGAATCCAAATTGCTCGCACAGACCTGTGCCCGGCTGGCCGACAATAAAAAGGCCGAAAACATTACCCTTCTGGATCTCCGTGAACTCTCTTCCGTTGCCGATTATTTCGTGATCGCCACCGGCTCCAACGAGCCGCATCTGCGCGCCATCGTTGACGAAATCACCGAGAAACTCCGGCTCGACCACAAAGTCCGCCCCTATTCCACCGAGGGCGCGAGGGTGACCCCGTGGGTCGTGCTCGACTTTATCGACGTGATCGTTCACGTGATGAATGAGGAATTTCGTGAGTTGTACGACCTCGAAAACCTGTGGGGCGACGGCAAAAAAATAGACTTTGATCCGGAAGCCACCCCGGTGGCCGCCGAGGCCTGAGCCGCCAAACCCATCTCCGGAGGGGTGAATCCGGCGACTGTGAATAACATCGGCTTGAAATCATTTCTGGGCCAAGCATCATCCGCCGCCATGTCGAGCAATACTCTGCTTCAACTAGATCTCCCCGGTGTCCCCAAGGTCCGCAGCGGCAAGGTCCGTGAAATGTTCGACCTCGGAGACAGTCTTCTGATGCTGGCCAGCGACCGCATCAGCGCCTACGACGTCGTGCTGCCCAACGGCA
>CAJXAU010000261.1 GCA_913050205.1 uncultured Verrucomicrobiota bacterium | reverse complement strand
CAAAGCCCAGTCGGGTTGGCCGGCAGCGACTATCAAAAGGACTCCCTTCTGCGCTCGCTCGACAACGCGCATCGCCTACTGACTTCGCCGTCGGCCAAGGCGTTCGACCTGTCGCTCGAGAAAAAGGAGACGTACGATATTTACAACACCGGCCAGTTCGGGCGCGGCTGTCTGCTGGCGCGGCGGCTTGTCGAGTCCGGCGCGCGGTTCATCGAGGTGACCACTGAGTACGTGCCGTTTCTCAACTGGGACACCCACGAGAATGGCCACACCCGCCTCACCGACATGAAGCGCCAGATCGACGCCCCGATCGCACAGCTCGTGCTCGACCTCGAGGAACGCGGCCTGCTCGATCGCACGCTCATCGTGCTGGCCAGCGAGTTCAGTCGCGACATGCTCGTCGAGGGTAAACCGGGCAACAAAGTGCGCGATCAGGTGCACGTGCCGGACACGATCAACGAGCTGAAACATTACGGCATGCATCGCCACTTCACCGATGCCGGCTCCGTGCTGATGTTCGGCGGCGGCATTAAAAAAGGGCACCTGCACGGTGTCACCGCAGACGAGCGCCCCTGCAAGACGATCAAGGATCCGGTCATCATCGAGGATCTGCATGCGACGATTTACAAGGCCATGGGCATCTCGCCCAAGCTTGCCTACGAGGTGGAAAAACGACCGTTCTACGTCACCCGGGACGGCCTCGGCAAACCGATCGAAAGCCTCTACGGCTGACCACCATTTCGTTGACTCAACAACCTGCCAACAAAGGCAGAGTTGGGCTAATTATCAGGAAGCTCGCGACGGGCTTTAAGGTCATACCGGTCGCCCGGATCGAGGGTAATGTAGAATTTTTCCCCGAGCGTTTTCTCCAGCGCAATGTCGTAAAAGAGCACCTTGCTTTTGCCGATCACCTCGGCCTTACGGCCCGACACCACAAGTGCCGTTGCCTCGTCGATCCCAACACCCAACAACTGGGGATGCCTCCGGATGACCGGCAACAGGTCGTTCTCCCGTTTTCGCGCGATCAAATGCTGATCAATAGCTGATTGGCGCAAAAACCCGAACCCCTCTTCGTGGCCGGGCGACATCATAATGTGATTGCCCTCCGGCGCACCACGCACGAGATACGAGCCTTGGATCGTCGCCCCGGCGGAACTGCCACCAATCACCCCACCGCGCTTGAGGACGTCGTGAAATGCCGCCTCCGTTTTCGTGCCCAGATACGAATCAGCCAAGCGCCATTGTCGGCCACCGGCAAACCAAACCGCCTTCGCGTCGTTCAACACCGCGACAAACTCATCCGTGTTCGCCTCCTTGGGATCGCGCGTATGCAGTAGGTGCACGTTCGTCGCCCCCGCCTTCTCAAACATCTTCACCGAGCGATCCATTTCATCGTAGGTCGCCTTTGAGCCTGCGGTGGGCACAACGACCAGCTTGGCATCCCGGCCGCCGGCCGCCTCGAAGAAGCGGTCAAAAATCACCTGTGGCATCCCGCCTCCCCCGACGATAATCAGCGTGCCGTTTTTTGGCCCAAGCGATGTTTGCCGCTTGGCCAAGCCGCCTGTGACCGCACAGCCCTGAAGGAGTGCAGTCGCAAGCGCGATAAAAGTTAGGAACTGGATTCTATTTTTCATTTTTGGCGACGAACGACGATTGGAGCGGCATCCACCTTGGGTAGCCGCTTGGCCAGGCGCAACTTCACCTTGGCCAAGCCGGGGTCGGCGGCGAGATTGTACCACTCATGGGGATCAGTCTGGTGATCGTACAACTCCTCACCGCCATCGGCATATCGGATGTAACGGTACCGGCTCGACCGCACGGCATGGTTGCCCCGACCCTGCGTGGTGATGGCGACGCGGTCAGTTTTCGCGTCCGGCTTGGCCAAGCGCTTGGCCAAGCTGCGGCCCTCAAGTAACTGCGGTGGCAAGCCAAGCCCGCACAACTCAATGAGTGTGGGATACAAATCAAGCAAACTGACCGGCGACTCGCAACGGGTGCCGGGCCGGGTGCGGCGCGGATCGACAATAATCAACGGCACGCGAGTGGTGTCCTCCCACAGGGCGAATTTTTCCCAGCTCTCTTTTTCGCCGAGGTGATAGCCGTGGTCGCCCCAAAACACGATCAGCGTGTCGTTGGCCATTGGGCCGCTGTCGAGTGCGTCGAGTAATTCACCCACCATGTCGTCTGCGAACGCGAGCGAGGCGAGGTATCCCTGCACCGCTTTTTTCCACTGACCGTTGTCGGTGATCCATTTGTGCCAATGCCGCTTGGCCATCTTTTGGCCGGCATCGGGGACGTCGTCGAGATCGCCCTTCAAGTGGTTCGGCAGCTGAATTTCATCGAGCGGGAATCGGTCGAAATATTTTTGCGGCGCGTACCACGGCACGTGCGGCCGGTAAATTCCGGCGGATAAAAACAACGGCTGCTCGTGCCGCTTGGCCAAGCGCTTGGCCGCCCAAGACACGACCTTGGCATCGGCCATCTCGGCGTTGGGGATTTGCAGTGGCGCCCAGTCGAAATGGCCCCGATAAAACTTTCGGCTGCTGTTGACCGGCCACTTTTCCGGCACGGCTTCCTCCGGCATCTGCTGTGTCTTGGACGGAAAATAGTCGGCCCACGCCTCAGGGTCGGGATAGCCGCTGAGGTTCTTTTTGTCGAAAAACGTGTGCGCGTGAAACAGCTTGCCGGCACCCAGCGTGCGATAGCCGTTGTTTTTGAAATGCCGCGGCAGCGTGACCGCACCGCCCAGCTTGGGCGCCTGCCGCCAGTCATGGCCGTTGGCGTAAATACCGGTTGTCGACGGCCGCAGTCCGGTCAGCAAACTCGAACGCGAGGCGTTGCAACCCGGCGCGGAACAGTGGGCATTCGTGAAGAGCACTCCGCGCTTGGCCAGGCGGTCGATGTTTGGCGTGCGCGCCTGCGGATGCCCACCCAGCACCCCAACCCAGTCGTTGAGATCGTCCACCGCAATGAACAACACATTCGGCTTCGCCACCTCCTCCGCTTGGCCAAGCGGGAGGGTCAGAAGGCAAAACAATCCCAAAATCAATAATTGGATCGGTTTGTTTTTTTTCATTTCAACGGAGGAGTCGGTCGTAATCGGAATGGTTGCCAATCCAAAACCAGACGATTTTATCCCTGCTCCGAACACCCACAGCCCGATAATTTTCAGTGATTCGAACCGACCAAATATCCTCCTTGCCGTGAATTTTTTTGAAACGAATCCCAGGGTGAGATGGATTGCTCCCCCAGAGCTTATACGCGATCCTTGCTTGTTTCCGGATATCCGCAGGCAATGCTGCGAGGAGTTTTTTGAAAGCCTCAGTCCTACGAGAAATCACGACTTAGATCCAAATCCGACGTTTTGCCGACCTTCTCTTCAGTCAATGCCACGGTCGCCATGGCGGATAGGGTATCCTGTGAAGACTCGAACTGCTCGTCCCACCGCTTTTCGGATTTCACTTCAGCGAGTATCATCTCGGCGAGCGCGTCTTGTTCCTTGTCCGGCAGCGACGATATTTGCTTTACGGCTCGTTCCAATAATTGCGTCATGCCTAAAGTGTGAACTGAACACGTCCCCGATTCAACACCTGATATTTACAGGATCAACTGAATCGCCTTTAGTGGCTCAAATCGCCCAGTTGCCAGGTGGAGGCGCAACGGGTGTTCTCGACCACCGGTACGGTGTTGGCCTCGG
>CAJXAU010000260.1 GCA_913050205.1 uncultured Verrucomicrobiota bacterium | reverse complement strand
TTCCAGCGGCGGCGCTGCCTGTTGCCGGTGGACGGGTATTACGAGTGGGAGTCGCGGCCAAACGGCAAGCAGCCGGTTTACTATTCGATGCACGACGGCGATCTATTCTGCCTCGCCGGACTTTGGGAGACGTGGACGGCTCCGGAGCAGGTCATCGAACCGGAATTGCCGGGCCTCGAGCTTGGCCAAGCGGAACCTGAAACGCTGCGCACGTTTACCGTCATCACCACCACTCCCAATCGCTTGGCCAAGCGCGTGCACGATCGCATGCCGGTGATCGTGCACCCGGACGACTACGACCAATGGCTCTCGCCCGAAAGCCAAGCGCCCGATCTCAAGCCTCTGTTACGCCCATTCAGCGACGAACCGATGCAGGAGCATTACGTCACCCGGTTAATGGGCAATCCCCGCTTCGAGTCACCCGAGTGTATCGTGCCGATCAAGCCTTGATGTTGGCTGTAACCTTTACTGAAAAAACGGCATCTCTTTTTCTGTGATTATGATGCAGCTTAACCGATTCACAGCACCGGCTATCGGGATGGCCTTGGCGGTCTCTTTGCAGGCACAACCCTCGAACGGGGGCAACCGCGGCCCGGGCGGGCCGCCCTCTTTTATCTCCACGTTCCCGTTGACGGCCGCGCTGGACACCAACAAGGATGGCGTGATCTCTGCCGAAGAAGTTGCGGCGGCGGATCAGTCACTCAAGAAGGCGGACAAGAACGGTGACGGCAAACTTCGCGCCGACGAGTTGATCCCCCGTTTCGGTGGACGCAGCAGCAGGAAAGGGCGGAGTAGTCGCGGCGGGGTGGTTTCCTCGCAACCCACTCCGCCGGAGAAGCTGTCCCTGACCAATGGTACGGGCCGCATCCCGGACTTGGCCACTTTTGATAAACTCTCCTATCAAGGCGAAGAAGTGTTGATAGACACACATCTGGCAAACTGGCAGTTCGTAAAGTTTCAGATCGTGGGCGTGGATAAAGACGAGCCAGTGACTTATTTCATTAACACCAAGACCCACCGCAGCCATGGTAAATTCATGCGCGAGATTGGCATTGGGAGCAGGAGGGGATCGATGGCTGGCGTGCTAATTTATCGACCACTCAAGAAAGCGCCCAATGGCGAACCGGGAATGTTTACATTCGAATACCAACCGTTCGATGCCTATCCATTCGAGCAAATCCAGATGTCCCATGATTTGCTCACCAAGCACATGCCGATTCTAAAGGGCCGACTTGGCTACTACCCGATGCCGCAGCGTGCTCTCCCCCTTTATCACGAGGAAAAGGAAAAGTACGATGCCGCCGAGTTTCCGGTCGTGCTCGATGAAGACCTCGAGAGTGACATCGGTTTCCTGCCGCTCAACTCCGCCGAGTCATTTGGCCGGCTGCGCCTGATGGAGACCGGCGAACTCCCCAGCTCACGCGACGTCGTCGTGTATAAGACGCTGCCGAACGAAATGCCGCGCGTGGCCGGAGTCATCACCGCCGTCCGGCAGACGCCGCTTTCTCACGTCAACCTCCGTGCCGTGCAGGATGGCGTCCCGAACGCCTTCATCACCGGTGCAGCAGAAAACAAAACGATCACGTCGCTCGCAGGAAAACTCGTCTACTACAAGGTCAACAAAAACGGCTATGAACTCCGCGAGGCCACCGAGGCGGAGGTCGACAAACACTTCGCCGCCATCCGCCCGGCGGAGCCGCAGTCACCCAAGCGCGACCTGTCGGTGAGAGAGATTCGGCCGCTCGACAAAATCAGCTTCGGCGACTCCGGTATCTTTGGCGTCAAGGCCAGCAACCTGGCCGCGCTGCACACGATCGGTCTCCCCGCGGGCACCGTGCCCAGCGGCCACGCCGTGCCGTTTTCATTTTACGATGAATTCATGAAGCACAACGGCCTCTACAAAAAAGCCAAGGTGATGCTCGCAGATGAGGTGTTTCAAAAAAACCGCGACAAGCAGATCGCGCAGCTCAAGGCGTTCCGCAAAACTATCGAACAGGCAACGATGCCTGATTGGATGATGGAGCGCTTGGCCAAGCTGCAGGCCGCCTTCCCCGAGGGACAGGGCATCCGCTGCCGTTCGAGCACCAATAACGAGGATCTGCCCGGCTTTAGTGGGGCCGGGCTTTACGACTCGTTCACCCACAAGCCAAGCGAGGGGCACTTGGCCAAGTCGATCAAACAGGTGTTCGCCAGCCTCTGGAATTTCCGCGCGTTCGAGGAGCGCGAATTTTATCGCATCGACCATTTCACCACCGCGATGGGTGTACTCGTGCATCCAAACTTTTCCGACGAGGCGGCCAACGGCGTCGCTGTGACCGACGACATTCTGTATCAGACCAAAGGCAACTATTACCTCAACACACAAGTCGGCGAAGACCTCGTCACCAACCCCGAGGCCAACTCAGTCCCCGAGGAACTTTTGCTCAATTGGTGGAAACCAAACGAGCACAAGGTGATGCGCCAATCCAGCCTGGCCAAAGGCGAAGGTCTGCTGATGAGCGACAAGCATCTCACGCAAATGAACGAGTGCCTCGGCAAAATCCACGCACGTTTTGCCAAGCTGTACGGCAAGTCGCTGGACGATAAAAAATTCGCGATGGAGATTGAGTACAAAATCACGAAGGACGGGAACCTCTCCATCAAGCAGGCACGCCCCTGGGTCTATTAATTTTTCAACCAACACAACTATGAATCGTTTCACATACAAACTCATGACGGCCGTCGCCGGGCTTGGCCTGCTGGCGGGTGAAGCAGTCGCACAGGAACGCGAACGCAGCGAACGCCGGGACGGTGATCGCCGCGAACGGGCAGAGCGCGACTCAGATCGAGAACGCCCCCGTGGCGAACGCAATCGCAGCGGAGAACGCAGCGAACGGGGTAACCGCGGAGCACGATCGCGGCGACCGCAAGCCGGTGGCTTCGGTGGCGGCAGTGGTCGCGCTGGATTTCCTGGGCGTCCCTCTGGAGGTCCGGGTGGCGCCGGTGGGTTCGGTGGCCCACCAAGTGGCGCGGCTGGTTTTCTCCGGATGTTACCGATCATGGCCGCGCTCGACGCTGACGGCGATGGCGAAATCTCCGCCGAGGAAATCAAAAACGCACCGGCCGCACTCAAAAAACTGGACAAAAACAAGGACGGAAAGCTGACCGAAAACGAGTTGCGTCCGAGCTTCCCTCGATTCGGAGGGAGCCGCGGCGGAAGCGCCCGAGGTGGCAGAGGCGGATTTGGTGGCAGAGGCGGCGCCCCACAAGGCCGACCTTCCTTCGAGGGCGATGACCGTCCACAAGCGCCACGGGGGGAAGCGGAACGCGGTGAACGTGGTAGCCGTGGAGAACGCAGCGAACGCCGCCGGCGCCCGGCCCGGCCCCGCGAATAAATTAAGCCTTTACCAAAACCCCGTTGGCCAAGCACTTGGCCAACGGGGTTTTTTTGTGTGGTAGACCAAACACGAAAAAATCACCGGGGATGCGCTTGGCCAAGCGCTTGGTTACCAGACCTCGACGGGCCCCTTGGGCACCGGGATGGCTTTGCGCTTGGCCGCGGCCGGCTCGTCGTCGTCCTGCATAAATGTCGGCACCATCGGCCCCTGCCGATACCGCTCGATTAACTCGCCGTTGGCATCGACGAACTGCTCACGCCAGTCGAGGTAATCGGCCAGTGTCGACTCGAAATCGTCGCGCGTCGAGATTTGCACCACCCGCTTGTTGAACGGTT
>CAJXAU010000259.1 GCA_913050205.1 uncultured Verrucomicrobiota bacterium | reverse complement strand
CGACAGTGTTTTACTAGTTGATGTAACGAAATTCTGCACTGGCGAGCAATGCCTGGCAAAAGACCGCCCATTGCCCGGGAGTGTCCTTTTCTTCCGACAGATCGCTTAAAAATTTCTGTGCCTTCGACACTTCGTCATCCGTTGCGTCCCTTGCGAATGCCAACTCGTAGGCCAAGTGGATGCCTTCGTCGGGTTGCTGTGTGCGATTCATGATGCGTCGAGCCATGGCGGCCGCCTGGCTGGAGACGAACGGGCTGTTCATCAGGTACAGCGCCTGAGTCGGCACCGTGGTTTCGTTACGCTTGCCCACAATCAGGCTTGGCTCGGCGGCGTCGAAAATGCGCATCATTTCAGGTAGAGAGTTTCGCATGATGGGCAGGTAAACGCTTCGTTGGTTTGTGTTGCGTTGCCCTTGGCTTAACTGCCGCATGGCTCGGGCGGCGATCACATCACCGATTTTAGTGATCTTGGATCCGACTGCCGGTTGAGGGTTCAGGCGTCCGCTGGTGGCAAGCATGGCATCGCGCAGCGACTCTGCGCTGAGGCGCTTGTGATTCATCCTCCATAGGAACCGGTTGTTTGGGTCGTCCTTGAGGTTGCCCTCCACCAATTCGCTGGAAAGTTGATACGTGCGGCTTAGCACGATCTCGCGAATGATCGACTTCACCGACCAATTATTTTCGGTAAATTTTACCGCAAGGTGATCCAGCAATTCCGGATGAGAGGGGCGTTCTCCTGTGGCCCCAAAGTTATCGACTGTTCGCACGATGCCGGCGCCGAAAAGGTGATGCCACACGCGGTTGACCATGACGCGTGCCGTGAGTGGGTTATCCGCTTGGGTCAGCCATGAGGCGAGTTGAACGCGGCCGCTGGACTTGGGGCCGATGGGGTAGGCTTTTACGTGATCGAGCACTTGCAGGAATCCGCGTTTCACGAGCGGCCCCTGATTTCGAATCTCTCCACGAATCAGAACGCGGGCATCCGCCACACGGCCATCCTTGACCCCCATGGCGAAGTTGGCAGCAGGGGCCTGTTCCTCGAGATTTTTGATATTTGCTCGCGCATCACGGATGTCGCGGTTGAGGCGGCGCATTCGGGCTTTTTGGTTGGCGTTTGCCTTTTTTTTCAATGCCCGTAACTCCCGATTTTCCTCCTGCATCAACAGTAGTTTTGCATTTTCCTGCTCCAGTTTGAATTCGTGATCACGAATTTTTTGGGCCCGGTTTTTGTCGTCACCAACGATGGTTAACAACTTTGAGGGTTGTCGATTTCCTTGCCCGTTGATTGTGCCGTACTGGGCATCCGTGCTGCGGAAAATGCCGGCCATGGCGTAATAATCCTTTGTCGGTATCGGGTCGAATTTATGGTCATGGCAGCGCGCACAGGAGACCGTCAACCCGAGGAAGGCGCGCGTTGTTGCATCTATCTGTTCATCGACTACGTCCAGCTTGAACAGGGCCTTGTTGCCTTGGTTGAGGGGTTTCGGGCCAAGCGCGAGGAAGCCGGTGGCGATCAACTCGTCGTCGGTCGGTTTACGTTTGCCGCGGCCGAGCAGGTCTCCGGCAATTTGCTCGCGGATGAATTGCTTGAACGGCTTATCGCGGTTGAATGAGCGGATCACGTAGTCCCGGTAGCGCCACGCATGAGGGTAGGTGTAGTTGCGTTCCATCCCATTCGATTCGCTGTACCGCGCAACGTCGAGCCAGTGCCGTCCCCAGTGCTCGCCGAAGTGTGGCGAACGCAGCAACCGATCGACCACTTTTTCAAATGCGTCCTTGGACGGATCGTTCAGAAAATCGGAAATCTCTCCGGGCTTGGGGGGGAGGCCGGTGAGGTCGAAGTGGATTCGGCGAATCAGTTCTCTTCGCGTAGCGTCCCGCGTGGCGATTAGGTTGTTTTCCTCGAGCTTGGCCAACACGAATTGATCGATCTCACCCCTTGGCCAAGCGGCATTCTTTACGGGGGGCGCTTGGCTTTTCGTCGGGGGAATGAATGACCAAAATTTTCTTCCCGCCTCGAGGTCAATTTCATTTTTTACCGGGTTGCCGTCGTCGGCCACGCGAGGGTCGGGCGCACCCATGGCGATCCATTCGGAAAAGTTTGCAATCACTCGGTCACCAAGTTTCCGCTTTGGCGGCATCTTAAGTTTGCCAGCGTGGTTGATTGCTGCCAGCAATCGACTCTCACCAGGATTACCCGGGATGATGGCAGGGCCGGAATCCCCGCCGTTTAGAATGCCCTGTTTGGAGTCAAGAAACAGGCCTCCCTTCAGGTTGCGCGCATCGGCGGAATGGCATTGATAACAATTGTTTGCAAGGACCGGGCGGATGTTTTTTTCGAAAAACTCAATGCCCTTCGTGTTTGCGTTAATCGCATCCGCTTGGCCAAGCGCTATCAAGGCAAGGAGTGGCAAGGGCAGGGTTATCTTGTTCGTTCTTCGAATCATGTCGGCATCCTTCCTCAAAGAGTGTGATTAGAGCCAAAAAGTTGCTAAAAAGCGGCTGAATTACGCCGGAAAAACTCCCGTTATTCAACCTTTTATTGATGTTCGAATCAGACGGGGACGTTCGGTCGAGCGCTTGGCCAAGTTTGCGATTGCAGATTATGATATGACTTGTAATGGCGGTTTAAAATAATAATCATACACCCGTTATGCATCTTCAAAAACACTCGATTCTGTCGCTCACGGTCTTGCTCCTATTTATCGGTTGCGGGTCCGCACCAGACCACTCTGGGCTCTATACCGCGAAAATAAGCCCAGATGGGGAAACTGGAACGATATCCATCGCACTTCAAGCGGATCAATCTGCAACCGTTACGATAACGGAGGATGGTGCATCTCGCGAGGAGAGGGGTGACGGAACTTGGGAAATTCAGGAATCCACGATCGTTGTGAGGGCCAATAACATACATAATCACGATCAGGAGTTGACCCTTAAATTGGATGTCACCACTTACAAGTTACTCTCTGTGGTTGTTGATGGAGAAGAAAAGCCGATAGACGAGATAACGGAAGAGGGGAAGGACGGGGTGTATTTTAAGAAATCCAAACTTTCGGGAAAAGAACCATCCGTGCAACCGGCTCAAGAAAGTAACAAGCCGATCGAGCAACACCCGGATTGGGTAAAGTACAAGACTGAAAGTGAAGCCGAGGGCTGGAGTTACGATGCAGCCACGTACATTGGTGAACTGCCCAAGGATGAAGACAACTTCTTCATGGCGAAGCCGTACGATGCTTTGCACTACAATGAAGATAGAAATTATATCAACAGCGAGCGAATGAGTGAACTTCAAGCGATACTCGATCGAAAAGAGATCCCGACTGAGCGTCTCGAGAACCGTCTCACATTGCATGTTGGTGAATTCGCGGAACAGTTGCGAGAACTCGGTAAACAAGCAGCATTCGCGATTAAGCAAGATAACAGTGATTTAACACAATCCTTAGCGGGAACGCCTGGATTTCCACCGTCTGGATTTCCACCTTCTGGCCGGAATTTTTTGAAAGAAGAGGAGCGGAGCCGGAAGGAAAGACGGAAGGAAATGGCCGAGACTGCCAAGTATAAAGGGGGTGACGATGAAATTATCGACGTCTATTTATCTCAATTCGACGAAGTGCTTACAGAACTTCGAGAAGCAGCCAAGCGGCCGGGGCATCATTTCCCCGTTCACCGTGAGCTTGCGTCTGGAGCTAAGTTGCCACACCTCTCCACCTCCAAGTCATT
>CAJXAU010000258.1 GCA_913050205.1 uncultured Verrucomicrobiota bacterium | reverse complement strand
TTAAGATGGAGTTGTTTTCCGATATTGTTGAAGCGTTTTCGTTCCCGGAACTGGTGTCGCAGGATGGGGGCAAGATCGATGGCTTGGTCATCGCCGTGCACCTGCTAATGCTGGTGTTGTTTGTAGGCTGGATCATTTATTACTTTGCTGCGTTGTGGAAGTTTCGCTCCTCGCGCAACCCCAAGGCCGATTACAAGGGCGTGAAAAGCAAGACCGTCACCAACTCGGTTGAGGGTGCGGTGATTGTTGCGGAATTAATCCTCGTGGTGGTCGCCACTTATTACTGGAATTTTTACGTCAATACAGCCGACGACTACGCCCATGTCACTGCGGTGCAAGATGGGAAAAAAGACCTTCACGTGGTGCGGGTCACGGCAGAACAGTTCGCTTGGAACGCCCATTACCCGGGACCGGACGGCCTGCTTGGCGAACAGCGTAAGGAGTTGGTTGGTGCCGACAATCCATTCGGTATCGTCCGGGACACGGTCTCCGGTTCCGACGACATTGAGGTGCTCAAGTCCGATATCATCGTGCCGTTGATTTACAATCACCGTGTGGAAAACCCAGGCAAAACCGACTTGGAGGCGGGCGAACTTCTTTCCGAGACTGAGTACAACGCGGCAATGGCCAAGTACGGCGAGGGGGCGTTTGAGGCTGTCAGGGACGGCACCGTTCGCAGTATCACCATCGACCTCACTTCCAAGGACGTGATCCACAGTTTTAAGGTGCTCCCGCTGCGAGTTTGTCAGGACGCAATCCCTGGGTTGAACATCCCGATTCACTTCAAGCCGACCAAGACCGGTCGATACCTCATCACCTGCGCCCAGTTGTGCGGCGATGGCCATGCCCGCATGCGCGGCGTGATCAAGGTTATCCCCGAGCAGGAGTGGAATGAGTGGCAGAAAGCCAAGTCCGGCTCGGAGGAAGCGAGCGAACAGGCTTCCGTTTCCACCACCGACGAAAAGGCCTGACCGGCTTCGGGAGATCAAACGAGTTTTGGGGCGCTCCCGGAGGGAGTGCCTTTTTTTATAACGAATGGAATCCAATTCACGAATGGTACATTGGGTGGTCTGGAGCGGCTTGGCCGTGGTAATCCTCGCCATCTCCTTTGCTTTCGTGCGTGAGCAGCAGGGGGGGGAAGCGCGATCCTCAACCAACCCCGGCTTGGCCAAGGCGGGGAAGCTCCCCGTCATCTCCCAGTTAACCGACTTTACCCTGACGAACCAACTCGACCAGCCGGTTCGCTTGGCCAGATTTGCGGACAAGGTTTGGTTTGCGGACATTGTGTTTACCCGTTGTGCCGGGCCATGTCCGACGATGACCAAGCGCATGGCTGAGTTGCAGTCCCACTTTGCGGACAACCCGGAGGTGGCGTTCGTCACGCTGACCACCGACCCAGAGTTCGATACACCCGAAGTCATGAAACGCTTCGCCCGGCGACACGATGCCCAGAATAAAAATTGGGATTTTTTGACCGGTACCAAATCCGAGATCGTGCGCTTGGCGGTGGATGAGATGAAACTCATCGCCCGCGAGAAACCTGTGGGCGAACAGGCAACACCGGAGGATTTGTTCATTCACTCATCCTATTTTGTTGTGATCGACCAGCAGGGCCGACTCCGTGGTGTGCTGGAGAGCCTTGATGAAGGGTGGAAGAAAAAGGCGATCGACCTCGCCACTCAACTGTTAAACGAATAACCCATGACCATTCAGGATCTACCGCTGATCAATGCCTGCCTGAACTCGCTGGCGACTGTTTTTTTGATACTCGGTTTTGTTTTCATCAAGAAAGGCAACAGGGAGGCCCACAAAAAATGTATGATCAGCGCCTTCATCACCTCGGCCGTGTTTTTGACCTGCTACTTGATCTACCACTTCAACACCGAGGTTGTGACGCGATTTGTCGATCCCGCTTGGTTTCGGCCGATCTATCTCGTCATTCTCTTCACGCACGTCGTGTTGGCGGTGGTGATCCTGCCGCTCATTTTCATGACCTTTAGCCGCGCGCTCAAGGCCCGCTACGAGTTGCACAAAAAAATCGCTCGATGGACGTGGCCGCTGTGGATGTACGTCTCCGTAACAGGTGTTCTAATCTACCTTCTGCTGTACCAGATTTTCCCCCAACCCAAGGGGGGCAAGCCGGATTCAGCTCCCCCGCCGGCGGCAGAGCAACCGGTCGCCGGATAGCGCTTGGCCAAGCGCTTGGCTTTACGCCCTTGGATGCGCCTCGTCGTAGGCGCGTTTGATTCGCTCGGTGGTCACATGCGTGTATACCTGCGTGGTGGCGAGGTTGGAGTGACCAAGCAATTCCTGAACACTGCGTAAATCCGCCCCCGCATCGAGCATGTGGGTGGCGTAACTGTGTCTCAGCTTATGTGGCGTAAGACCGGCATCCAGATTGCAGGCATTGAGGTATCTTTTCAGGCGCATCTGAACCAGTCGCGGATAGATCGGAGTGCGCTTGGTTTCGGATGCAAAAAACACCGGCTCATCAATTGCCGGCGGCTTGGCCAAGCGCTGCCAGTAAACCTGAATCGCTTCGATTGCGGTGCGCCCGATTGGTACCTGCCTTTCTTTCTTTCCCTTGCCGTGTACGTTGACGACTGATTGCTCGGCGTCGATTTCCCCGGCAATCATTCGGCACATCTCACCAATCCGCAGGCCGCAGGCGTAGATCGTCTCGAGGATGGCTCGGTCGCGAAGATACGGGGTTACCCGGACTTTCTTGGTCGTTCCCTCCTTGGCCGAGCGTTCCGCGCGGTACTCTGCTTCCGGCGCATCGAGCAACTCAATCATCTGGTCGATGGTTAAAAACTGGGGCAGCCGCTTGGCTGGTTTTGGCAGGGTGATGCCCTTCACGGGGGAAGCTTCAATGAACCCGCGCCGCATGAGGAATTTGTAAAAGGAATTGAGCGCGCTGAATCGAAGCCGAATGGCGGCCTGACTGAGGTTATTCCGACCAAGTTGCCGGAGGTACAGCCGAAATGAGTCACGCTTCAAATCCGCCCAGGGCGGCGCCTGACCGTTGGCCTCGCGGTACCATTCGTCGAAGCCGTCAAGTGCCTGTTTGTAATTGCGCTGGGTGTAGACAGAGGCGTCCTTTTCGTCGGTCAGAAACCGAAAAAATAACCCCGGCCAATCGCCAGTTTCACCGCTTACCTTTGCCATGTCCGGCACACACACACTGTATCGGGTGAGCGTTCATTTTAGGAGGGTAATTTGGCGCTTGGCGAAGTAAGGTGTCCGCAAATGAAGTCGATATACAGAGTTTGGCTGATGGCAGGGATACTGGCTGGCATGGCGGGTGTCGCTACCGCCAACGAGGCTAAGCCGGTGTCGGATGTGCCGGAGAATTTCATCCGCATGACGATGAATCCGGCCCGGCCCAAAGTGCCGCAATCGCTGGACACATCCATTATTCGATTCGTGCCGAAGGATGAAAAACTGGCCAAGGCCGGAGTCTCGGTAGATTTAATTGGCGCGATTCACATTGGGGATCGCGGGTACTTCCAACAGTTAAATAACGAATTCAAAAAGTACGATGCGTTGCTCTACGAGATGGTGGCAGACAAGGACGATCTGGGCGGTGCCCCGGTGCGGTTCGTGGAGAGGGAGGATGCCCCGGTCGATAAGGACGGGACGACCAAGCCGAAGGAGCCTGAAGCGAAGGACGCCTCCGAGGAGAGCGGATTCAAGGCCGGGATGGCGGTCGTGGGCGGGGGG
>CAJXAU010000257.1 GCA_913050205.1 uncultured Verrucomicrobiota bacterium | reverse complement strand
TCCTCCTCGTCGGCCACGTTGACGTTGACCTCCATGCCAAGCGCTTGGCCAAGCCCGTCGATCGCGTCCAGATCGGAGGGATCCGCCATCGCCACGGTGACGCTAAACTCATCCATGAAGAGCGGCACCACTTTATATTGGTGGGCGATATTGCGAGGCAAGGCGGAGACGACATCGTCCTCGATGACCTGCTCGCCCAATTCGACAAACTCGGTTCCGAACTGGGCCGCCTTGGCCTGTGAAACCTGAATGGGCATGATCGCGCCCTTGGCAATCAGTGTATCGACCACGCCCTCACCGCTGGACATGGACTCATCCTGGGCGAGGGATAATTCCTCGTCCGTTACCACGCCCATTTCGGCAAGTGTATCTATCAGGTAGTCGTCTCTTGCTGCCACAGAAAAATCGTTAAATATGCCTCAAGCCCACGAAGAGGGCGGGAGATTCTACGCGCTCTTGAGCCAAAGATAAAGTCGGTAAACCCCTTCTGCACACCCCGGCAATCCGGGAAAGGCGCAAATGGCTACCCGAACCACCGGATTCATCCAAGCCTTTAATTGCACTTTTTATGCGCTTGGCCAAGCGTTTGCCATGCCCCTCCCCGGGACTCGGCGCGGATTGCCATGCTGCGCCGATTGCGGCAGAGTCCGCCCGCGCGCTTGGCCAAGCGCCTCGCTGCAAACGGAATGGAGACTCCCTTACCATTGGTAATTGGCATCGATGGCGGCGCCACTTACAGCCACGGCGTCGCTGCCACCCTCGATGGCCGCGTCCTCGCCGTCGTTCATTCCGCCTCCATGAACTTTACCGGTTCCTACCAAAAAGAGGTACGCCGGCGCATGAACGAACTGGTTCGTGAACTGGAACTGCAGCTTCCCTTCGCCAACGAGGTCGTCCGCTACACGGTCTCGGCTGCCGGGATTTTTGACGAAGCCACGGTCGATCAAAAAGAGAAACTTTGCGGCAAGATTTATCCGTGGAAACAAACCCGCCTCGTGGGTGATAGCGTGGCCGGTTTTCAGGCAGCCACGCTTGGCAAACCCGGCGTGCTCGTGATCTGCGGCACCGGCACCAGCATCATCGCCGGCAATCTGGATTCCAAATTCACTCACCTCGGCGGCTGGGGACCGCTACTCGATGATGTGGGTAGCGCCTACTGGATCGCCGTCAAGGCCATCCGCGCCGCAGTCGATGACTTTGAGGGAACCGGCCCCGAGACCGCCATCACCTCCGCCCTGTGCGAGTGGTACGAGCTCAAAAACATGCAGGGCATTGTGCCAATCATCTACCACCCGGAATTTAACCGCGCCAAGTTCGCCATCCTTGCCTCCCGTTTGGACAAAGCGCTGGGCACCAGTGACGAGGTCTTTCAGGGCATATGCCGTGAGGCCGGCACGGAGGTTGGCAAACTCGCCGTTCGCACGGTGGAAAAATCGGGGCTCGATATCTCTCCCCTGCCCGTCTTTTTCTCCGGCGGCGTGCTGCTCTTCAACCGGCACGCCCAAAAGGCATTTGAGGAAACGCTTCGTGGCCGGTTCCCTATCATGCTCAGCCAGCCAAGACTACCGACCGTGCTTGGTTCAACAATGCTCGCCCTTCGCGAGGCCGATGTGGAGATCACAGACGCCTTGGTGGATCAACTCGATTCCACCTACCGCAACGTCGATGAATTGACCAAGGGCTAACCGACAGCGCAATGGCCTGCTGTCAACTCGCCTGCTCGTATTCCTCCGCCTCGTCCCAATCCGCAATCTTCAGAATATTCCGAACCTTTCGTCGTTCGTATCGGTGTTTTTTCGCCTTACCCGGTTGGGTTTGCACTTGGTGAAAGGGATGCTCCTCGCTGACGAGGCCGGAAACGATCTCGGTATTTTTCTTCATGAAAAAAAGGGGTAAAAAGAAGAAACCGCCGGGCAGGATGGGAAGCCCATCCCTGCTTGATGCAAACCAAGCCCCTGCATGTATCAATTCATACATGATGACGGTTGCGGTTTTGACACCACCCCATCAAGGCCGTTCAAAGTTTTTTCAGAAAAAACGAAAAACACCCGAGCACCACTCGTCGAGTGTTTCAGATTCAACCAGTTCCATCCCCAACCCACAAAAGGCCTCCTGCACACCGGGAAACTGCTCGATCAAAATCCCCGCCATGACCAGTCGCCCGTCGGGAGCCAGCCAAGATGTTAGTTTTTCCCGCTCCGCGATCAGCAGGTCGTAGATTAGGTTGGCACAAATCACATCGAACTGCCGCCCGCCAGCCGGCATCTCTGTGAGATCGCGCACATCAAATTTTAGCGACTCAGCAAGCCCATTCTGGCTGGCGTTCTCCCGGGCCACATCAACAGCCTGCGGATCATAGTCCCACGCCTCGATCGGCACATAACCCAGTTTGGCCGCTGAGATCGCAAGAATGCCCGATCCGGTTCCGGCATCGAGGAACGATCGGGGTACGTCTCCCTGTGCGTTTGCCGCCAGTTGTTTCAGGCAAAACAACGTGGTCGGATGATGTCCCGTCCCGAAACTCAGGCCCGGGTTCAACGTCACCACCGCCTGCCCCGGCTTGGCCTCGACCTCTTCCCAGTCCGGCTTAAGCAACAATCGGTCGCCAATCTCGATTGGGTGAAAATGTTTCTTCCACGACTCTGACCAGTCTTCGCGTTTGACTGGCAGCACGTCCCAGTTGCCGGCACCGGCGTCCAGCCCGGACTCGCGGATGACCTCAATCCCCCGCCGCAGTGCCTGCTCCTCCTCGGCCTCGATCGCATCGCGTTCGAGATAAACCGTGACCTTGGCCTGATGGGTAATCGTGTCCGACCAGACCGACGGTGTCGTATCGAACACCCACTCCAACAGTGCCGCCACCGGTTCCTCCGCTTCCGGGGTTGTGTACACGCATACGCTGATGATCGGCTCGAGTTCCTCGCTGCTCATTCGCGACAGGTTAGCGGCCAACCGCCGGCGCGGCGAGCCGTGATAGGCTGGCAATTGCCTTGTTTGATTTGCCCACCGCGCTACGCTTGGCCAAGCGCTTCACATGAAACCAACAAGACTCTTCCTACTTTTGGCATTGGCGGCTCTTCTCCCGCTTGGCCAGGCGGCCGAACTGAAAACGCCCGGCGACCGAATGTTTGCCCGATATTTCGAAAACGAAACCAAGCGCTTGGCCAAGGCCGACCTCGCCGCAATCAAGACACTTGAAGACTGGAACGAAAACAAGGCCGAGTACCGTCGGCAGCTCCGCGAGATGCTCGGGCTCGATCCGCTCCCGGAACGCACGCCGTTGCAGGTGAAGATCACCGGCGTGGTGCAACACGACGAATTCGAGGTGCGCAAGCTCCACTACCAGTCCAGCCCCGGTCTGTACGTCACCGGCAATCTTTATGTCCCGAAGAAACTCACCGCTCCCGCCCCGGCGATCCTTTACGTCTGCGGCCACGGCCGGGTGCAGATCGGCGGTGTCAATTACGGCAACAAGACTCATTACCAGCATCACGGCGCATGGTTTGCCCGCAACGGTTACGTCTGTCTCGCGATCGACACGATCCAACTCGGCGAACTGGAGGGCATCCATCACGGCACCTATCGGCATCGCATGTGGTGGTGGAACTCGCGCGGCTACACCCCGGCCGGCGTCGAGGCATGGAACGGCATCCGCGCAATCGACCTGCTTGAGACACTCGACTTTGTCGACAAATCCCGCATCGGTGTCACCGGCCGCAGCGGCGGCGG
>CAJXAU010000256.1 GCA_913050205.1 uncultured Verrucomicrobiota bacterium | reverse complement strand
TGGATGGTGCCGTGCTCCGTGGCTTTACCGTTTTTTTGCCGAACTGCAAAGATCAGGCCGGTGGCAAAGTCGCCGTAAATGTATGCGCCCTGTAGCCCGGGAATCGCTTTGCCGCGATATACATAGCCGCCGGTGATGCTGACTCCGTAGCCGTGTCCGGGGAATTTGGAGTCCTTCTCAAGACCAGCGTGGTGGGCATACTCAATGACCGGGTCGATCCAGTCGCCCTTGGCCGGGCCGTCCTCCTTGAATTTGTGAAACGACTCACGGATGTTCCAGCCGTAGTTGCCTCCCTTGGTGATGAGGTTGACCTCTTCCCACTTGTTTTGGCCAACATCCGCCGCCCACAGTTCGCCGGTCTTGCGGTCGATGCTCATGCGCCAGACATTGCGAAGGCCGTACGCCCAAATCTCCTTGCGGGTGGTGTCCTTGCGGTCGGCGAACGGGTTGTCCGCCGGGATGCCGTACTGCAGATTGCCGGTGCGGCCGTCCACGTCGATGCGCAGGATTTTGCCAAGGAGGTTGTTTAGGTTTTGCGCGTTGTCGTGCGGGTCGTTGGCCTTGCCGCCGTCGCCAGAGCTGATGTAGAGCTTGCCGTCCTTGCCAAACACCATGACGCCTCCGTTGTGGTTCCAGTACGGCTGCGGGAATTCCATCAGGATGCGCTCCGACTTCATGTCCGCCTTGTTTTTGTCGGACTTGGATACAGTGAACTCACTCACCACGCTGCGCTTGGGATCCTGTTGAGAGTAGTAAACGTAAAACTTCTGGTTCGACTTGAAGTTGGGATGGAATGCCAACCCAAGCAGGCCCTCCTCGTTTTCCACCCACGGCTTGCGATCGTTGATATTAAAAAACTCGATTCGTTTCTTGCCCGCCTTGTCTTTGGGAAGAATTACGATCCCGCCACCCTGCTCAATACAGAACAGGCGGCCGGAGCCATCCGGGGCAGCCTCCAGCCAGAGCGGCCGGTTTAATTCCAAACCCTCCCAGACCGGCTTTAGCCCGACCTTGGGAAGCTCCGCCTGCGCCGTGGCCAAGCCGAGGGCCAACGACAATCCTACCGAAAAAAGACGCAAATGCATGGGCGCGAGTAAACGTGCCAGCCCAGTTAAAGTCAACAAAGAGGCCAAAAAACCGGCTTGGCCAAGTGGGGGAAAACCAAAAAATTTGAAATAAAATGTCAGTTTTTCCGTCCGAAGATCGTTCTTCAACCGGTGGCACTTTCTGAACAGGGTATTTTGCAACGGCTCATGAGCCAGCGGGATCGCATATCTGCGGCCGCCTGGCTGGTTGTGCGTGATGCCCATATTGCGGAGGATATTTTTCAAAATGTCGCCCTCAAGGCAATGGCCAAGGAGGTGGTGTTCGACTCCGAAGGGGCGTTGATGTCCTGGGCCTTCATCACGGCCCGCCGCGAGGGGATCGACTGGTTGCGTCGTCAAAAAAACGCGCCGGTCAGCCTAGACGAAACCATCCTCGAGCTGCTCGAGGCAGAGTGGGCCAACGAATCGCTTGGCCAAGCGAGTGGCCGAAGCCAAGCGCTGCGCGACTGCCTCAGCGAGTTGCCGGCCAAATCTCGTCAGCTACTCAAGCTGCGGTACTATGAGGGGCTGCGCTGTGAGGAAGTGGCCACCTCGCTTGGCACCAAACTGGATGCCGTTTACAAGCGACTCTCCAGATTACACCAAGGATTGAAGGGCTGCATCGAGACCAAGCTGAACCTATCGGCGAGCTAAACATTTTTCAACCGAATGGCATTGAACGAAGAACAACAGGCGCGATTGCTGCGGTACATGAACGGCGAACTGCCCCCGACCGAGTCGGCGGACGTGGCCCGTTTTATAAAAGAAGACGCCGAGGCGCGTGCCTTCCTACGCGGTGTGGCCGAGCAGGCTGTGGTCGTCGCGGACGTCGAGCGGCTGGAGCAACAACACAAACCGGCCAAGGTCTTGCGTCCGGTTTTCAACCCGGTCAAGTGGGCGGCCGCCGCCGCCATCATCCTTGTGCTGGTTGGCTCCTTTTTATTCACGATCCAGTCCTCGAAAAAAGGCCTCACGGCGGAAGTTATCGCCGTTCACGGCCCGAACCAGCATCTCGCCGCGGACGGTGTCACACGTCCGGAGCTGGCCCCCGGTGCGACGCTCAAGATTGGCGACAAGCTTCGCACCCTGTCCAGCCGGTCGTGGGTAAGATTAAAACTCAACGACGGCTCATTCATAATGCTCACCGGTCGCTCGAGCCTGCGGTTGATCCGGGACGAAAGTCACCGTGCATTCCTGCTGCGGTACGGCAACCTCTGGGCCACAATCAGCACGCCGGAAGGAGCCAAGCCGTTCTCCGTCCTCACTGAAACCGCACGGATTAACACCACCAAAGCTCAGTTCGACATCGAGACAAAGTTTCAGGAAATCTCAGTCGTCAGCGTCGACAGCGGCTCGGTAACCACGGAACGCCTCTCGGACGGCAGCCAGGTTGAAGTCGCGGCAGATCACCAAACCATCATTTCCATGAGCCAGCGCCGGTCGCTTGCCGCCAAACGCCAGCCCGAGCCGGTCAACCAGTGGAACTGCAAGATGCTCTCCAGCCCCGAGGCCGTCTTCGGCAAATGGCTTGCCCCAAATGAGAACAACGCGGTACGCCTGAACGCCACCCCGTTGTTGATTGGCAAAAATAAAACAATTTATGCCGCCAACTTTTCAGTACGCAGCAGCGGCTCGCCGCCGGTGATGATCGAGAACGGATCGCGGTTTCGTATCCACTTAACCACCCAGACAGAAGACCCCGTTTACGTTGGGATCACTACCAAGAAACACAGGGGTGGATTCTTTGGCAAGTACACTGAAAAACTGGAAACTGACCAGCTTGGCCAAGCGGGCCGAACCCTCACGGTCGAGATTCCGGTCAACGACTTCGTGCCGCTGGACAAGTCCCTCAGCCCGTCCTCGGTCGGGACAGAGTTGACCGACATCTGGGTGGTGTCCCCGAAGGAAAGTGCCGAATTGGAGATTCACAAGGTCGAGTTCGTCGCAAGGGAGGTGGACCAATGAACTACAGCGCATCCATAATCGACGAGGCCGTCCAGCTAAAAACCGTCCAGCCCAAGCACCGCTTCCCCGCGAACGTCGTCGCAATGCCGGGAGGGGTCATCCCGACGGAGATCGTCACCTTTCCAAAACCGGCGAAGCGCGAGGTAAATGCTGAGCCAAGCCGCGAGGAGGTACGGGCCGAGGATCGGCGATTGGCCATCGCGGCACAGGGCGGCTGCCTGCAATCCTACGAACAACTGGTCGAGCGTTTTGAAAAACCGCTGTACAAGTTCCTCAACGAAAAAACGAAGAATCATCATCTTACCGAGGATTTGCTGCAGGACACGTTCATCACCGCCTACCGCAAGCTGAACCGGTACAACCCGAAATACGCCTTTGCCACCTGGGTGTTTACCATCGCCAACCGATTGGCCATTAGCAATTACCGCAAACAGAAACCTCAGGTCGAGGAGTTCGATTTTGCCACGGAGGAAACGCCGCGCTGCTCGTTGATCGAGGCCGAAAGCCACGAAGCAATCTGGGTTCAGGCCAAGCGGCTGCTGCCCAAGAATCATTTCACCGCACTGCGACTCTTTTACGCTGAGGGGATGAAGGTCGACCAGATCGCCGAGGTGATGGATCAGGGCGTTAGCTCCGTGAAAGTCTGGCTGCACCGCGCACGCAAGCGCCTAGCCTCCCACTTGAAACCAGC